>CALCSS010000206.1 GCA_937893835.1 uncultured Fidelibacterota bacterium | reverse complement strand
CACATTATCTACTTCAAAAAGTCTCTTCTCTTCGGAAACAGTGACCAGTGTATTCCCACTTGGAGTACGAAAAGCACCGGACTGTGTTCCAGAAAAAAAGGTTGAATCTCCACCATAGGACCACAGTATCTCCGTTGGCCCATAGGTCGAATCATATTCAAGAACATATGTCCCATCATCCAAAACAGGTGATACTATTTCTATCACTTCAGAATTCCCATCATTACTGCCATTATAGAGCGGTTGATTGTTAAAAATAAGTAAATTACCTGCTCCAGGGTAACCATCTGGAATCCAGTTCACACCGTGAGGTGCACCCAAAACTTTTGATGATTCATCCCCTCGTCCATAATTTTGAGGATTACCCCATCTATATAAGAAATCACCGCCTCTATCTGTTAGCCCACCGTTGTGTCCAGCAGCTTCTTCCGATGTTGTACTATGATCAATGATATATATCTCATCCATACTCCTGGAAGAGAATATTATCTGATCTAATATGGCATTATATGCAATAGCATTCGTATGTATCCAATCACCGTTACTATTACTCACTGGGCCACCGCAATTAATATTCATCAGCTCAGGATGTTCAGAGATTGTACCGTAGTTTTCCAAGTCTGGGTTTATGTCTTGTACCAGATGGTCCCATAAATGCCATTCCCAAACGATAGTGCCCTCCGGTGGTGCCAGTTCAACAATTTTTAATGGCCAAATGTCACCACTTATATTCTGACGTCCGTTACTGATAGCTTCATCCTGAGATTTCACTTCCCAACAAATAACCAATATATTTCCGTTAGGCAAAGGCTCTATATCGTGATGAGGATTGTATGTCTCACCGTAATAGTTAAACTCCCAAATTATATTTCCGTACCAATCCAATTGCTGAAAATGACCTCCAATTGGATGGCTATATTCAATATAAGGTTCTGATATTCTAAGTGGAACTATTAATGTACTATCTTTTTGAAGATAGGTAATACTATGCACAGCCACCGGGTGAGACCAACTATGTAAAAAGTTAAATTGATTATCAATCAGCCACGTGTGATTTAAGCCACCTTGTAAACGATTAGAGATTAGCACCATACCAGCATCTTGTGCCTTACCAATATTTAAAAAAATAATTGATGAAAATAAAAATTTAAAAATCATATCTAAATCTACCCATCACCCCAAAAACAAAAAACCCCACGAATGTGGGGAACTATCTACCATCTTGATCAAAATATTAGACCATCATCAATTACTTTGTTCTTTTTCTTTTATTTCGATTGTTTTTTCTATTATTTCTTTTTGAATTAAAGAATTTTCTTCGATTTCTCTTTGACCTTTTGGTCTTTCCTCTATCATGGGAATGGGCTTCCACATTAATATCTTTTGAGTTTTTATAATATGATAGATATCTATTGAATTCAGTTGACACAAAGTGCTTAATAAGTTGCTCTCTGTCCAGCCAATTGAGCTTATCATAGATATATGGTAAAAATTGTTCTATTTGTTCTTCATTGACATTGACTTTCTCAATTTTATCAATGAGTGCATACAAACGTTTTTTACATATGTCCAAACCATTGGGAACATGTTCCTTTACAAAGGATATACCTGATGTTCTTTCGATATCTCTAAGTTTTCTTTTTTCACGTCCATGGATGATAACAATTGAGACACCCTTCTTTCCTGCTCTTCCAGTTCTTCCACTCCTATGGACATATATTTCATCATCATCAGGCAAATTATAATTGATCACATGAGTGAGGTCTTCAACATCTAATCCTCGAGCAGCCACATCTGTTGCTACCAAGATCTGCAATTGACGTTTTCTAAAACGTCTCATCACATCATCTCGTTCAGACTGGGATAGATCCCCATGTATCGTATCTGCATTGTAATGGTCGTTCATTAGTTTGTTGGCAACTTCTTTGGTCTCTCTTCGTGTACGACAAAATACAATTCCATATATATTTGGATTCATATCCGCAATTCGCTTGACTACTTCGTATCTGTCTTTTGCTTGTACCATATAGAATACATGCTGAACATTATCCGCAGCGCGGTTTACTCGCGCAACTGCGATCTCTATAGAGTTTTTCATGTATTTTTTTGTGACCGAAGCGACCTTAGAGGTCATGGTGGCTGAAAAAAGTAAAACTTGTTTATCCTTTGAGGTTGAACTAAGAATGAATTCCAGATCATCTTTAAAGCCCATTGAAAGCATCTCATCTGCCTCATCCAAGATCAAACGTTCTATATTGCCAACAAATAATTTCTTTCTTCTAATTAAGTCCTTTGTCCTACCTGGAGTACCAACAATGATCTGAGGTCCTTTTTTCAATGACCTTATCTGTTTCTCAATCTTTGTCCCACCATAAACAGCTAGGATATTTATCTTCTTCAAATATTTGGAATAACTTGATAGGTCCTTTGATATTTGGATGCACAGTTCCCGTGTAGGACATAAAATGAGCGTCTGGACATTGGTATCATCTGTATTGGTCAACTCTAATAAAGGCAATCCAAATGCAGCTGTCTTTCCCGTGCCGGTCTGGGCCGAGGCGATTAGATCTTGGCCCGATGACATTAAATGCGGAATCACCTTGCTCTGGATAGGTGTAGGATGATCAAAGCCTAGCTCTTTGATAGCCTTTAGTAACTCATTTTTTAAAGAGAAATGTGAAAAAGATTCTTTCTTTTCAGATTTGTTATAAATCATATTAGAGATCAGTATTAATAATTATAGGATATTGCGTGGGGAGTATACCCTAGTTTATTAAGATTACTTATGTAATTAATTAATAATCTTTCATTAAAAATATCATTCAATAGAATTAGAATATTTCACACCTGAATCAACTGAACACGACCAACCAAACCAAGAAAAGCTGTTGTAATGCACTTCAAGGCATTCCCCTATCTAATAATATATTTTTCGATAATATTCGATGAGTAATATGTTCATTGACAAGTTACCATTCTCTCTGAACCGGTCATTGAATCGATGTACGTTTTAAGTACTTATCAAGGAAAAGTAATATTGTTTCATTTGCAGTTATTTGATTTTTCTTTTTTGTGAAACCATGTCCCTCATCAGGAAAGACCACATACTCTACAGGCACATTTTGACCCCTAATTGCCTTAACCATTTCATCAGACTCTATTTGAAGAACACGTGGGTCATTTGCTCCTTGCAGGACGAGCACTGGATCTTTGATATTCTTTGCGTGGAAAAGAGGTGAGATAGAATACAGGTAATCTTCCTGGCTATGCGGATTCCCAAGTTCTTTATATAATGATTCTCTAACAGATTCCCACCATGGGGGAATATTTTTTAATGTTCTCACCCAATTTGTAACGCCAAAGATATTTACGCCGACATTAAAGGCCTGAGGTCTAAATGCCATGGCAGCCATGACCATGTAGCCGCCATAACTCCCTCCAAGGATACCTATCCTCTCTTCTTCCACATAGTCCAGATCACCTAGCCAATCCCTCGCAGCAATACAATCGTCTAGATCACCTTTACCATGGGCCTGATCATCCAAAGTTTGAAATGTTTTTCCATATCCACTACTTCCACGATTGTTGATGTCAAGAACGGCGTAACCATTATTAACCAAGAACTGGATAGGGGCATTGTAACCAACTCTTGCCTGTCCTCCAGGGCCACCATGTACTCTTACCAATGCTGGTACCTTATTATTAGCAGATGCTTGAGGCGGCCTATAGTATACTGCTGGTATCTCAAGACCATCAAAAGATCTAAACCTTACCACTGTCGCATTTGCCAGGTATTTTTCATTTATTGATGGATTCATCGAATTTGTCAACTTACGTGGTTCTCGATCACCGATCTCATGGAAATAAAGGTCATTTGGTGATGTAGAACTTCCATGATAAAAACTCATCAACGATTCGCTTTTTGATATATTGATGGAAGTAACATTCCCATTGGGAATATCGGGTAGATCTAAATAATTATTTTTCTCAGTATCAAATATCTTGAAAATTGTTTGTGAATCTTGATTGATCATGGTAACCCGATATTTTCCATTTTCTGAAAAATAATTATCCATGATGTCCCAATCTTCCTTTTGCACTAGCTCAATGACACCGCTCTGGATATCATATTTCTTCAGATAATTGAATTCGCTGTCAAGATCGGTCAAGAAATAGATGCTTTTTGAGTCCACTGAAAAGCCTGTTGGATAATGATTGACATCTCCTTCTTCATGAATGATCTTTTCTAATATCATTTTTTCAGTATCATACAAATATAGATCTGATCTGTCTCTCGTATGCATCTTACTAAGAGTCAAATATTTTTTGTCCCTTGAAACATCAATGACATCCAGGGCATTGTCATTCTTGAACATCAAATTCGGGGTAAATGATTTAGTGTCCATCTCATATAGGTCCATGTACATTGGATCCCTATTATTCGATGTATAGAAAAAACTTCTTTGATCATCTGCCCAATCCAAAAAGAGTGAGCGTACATTCTCACCAGGTGTAAGGTCTCTTACGGAACCATCAAGGTCATGCATGAAAATATGCCAGATCTCGTTACCTCCTTGATCACCTCTAAATAAAAATCGTTTATCATTGGGGAAATAGGTTATTGGAAAAATTGAATTGGTATCTGAAAAGGTCAATCGAAATATTCTATTGGCATTCAGATCTACCTCATAGGCATTAAATATTCCTGACTCATTACTTCTTATCAATATTGAACTCTCATCATGAGAGAAACTAGAACCTCCAAATGAGATCACATCCATGAACTCCTCTATGGAATATGTCTCATGATCATTTGAACAACCAATCAGTAACAAGAAAATTGAAACGAACAATTTTTTCATAATTGATACCTTATTTAACATGATTTGGATTTCATCATTTGTCTATATATCAAAAAAAAAGCCTTCTGTTAAGAAGGCTTTTTTTTCTTTATTTTATTTAAAGATTGGGATTATTGTTCTTCTCGAACAAGGAGATCGATAGGTACTGCCAATTTCCATAAATGGTCTCTTCCATGTCAGTCGCAATATTTGATGTTGTATGCCAACGATTCCATCTGGTCTGGTCTGATGCTCTGTTTCCCGTACACCAGAGTTCCTTGTCGCGTTCATCATAAAGGACATCAAGGTCAACATTATCAAGTGCTGAAAGGCCATATGGTGTCCTAACCGCATTGACTGCATCTAGCGCAGAGACAGTAACACTTGCGCCTCTGAGTGATACCTCAGCAAGCATCAAATGATTCTCTTGCCAAGACATGACATCTACCGGGTCTGAACCCTCATCATATTTCGTTTGAACATGGCGTTGATCGCCAGTAGTGGGTGCCTCTGTCATTGGAAGTCTATTTGCCTCAAGAGGGTCGGCTGTGATATAATCCAAGAATCTATATGCCACAATACCCTGTGTACGACCAACACCCATTTGCTGGTAATAGTCATTGGTATACTCTGGCGCATACAGAGTTTGATATGGAGCATCACCAACGGTCATGCCTTGCTCTAGATGTGAAGCAGCGTCTGTATAGTTTTCCTCCAAGAGATAGGTTTTTCCCATCAGTGAGTGAAGGAGTCTTGTTTGGGCATCATTGGCATAGGGTAATGCCGCTGAATATTTGGAACGTGCATCTGCAAACATGTCACCATCATATATCATGGGACTATCATCAATAGGACTTCCTGGCTCACCATCATCCGTCAAAGCAAAATAGGTGGCATACCATGCTCGTGCCATGCCACCACATAGATATCCAGTGTAATAGGCTGATGTATCATCTGACGTGGCCTCTGATACCTCCAGTACTGATACTGTTTCGACCAAGAGATCGGCATGCTTACGAAATTGTCCAACACCCTCATAAGCACCAACGCAAGAGAAGTTATCGTCGTATGTAGAACCATCATCAGCAACGTCGACTCTTCCTCTGCCGTCCAATTGGTCATACGAGGTGAAGGTGGCATTTTGAACGTTCTGGCTGAACTCGATCTGATCAGATACCAGGTCACTGCTACTTGCCAAACCAGCATGGACATGCATCTGTTTGACCAGTACACCTTTTACGAGAAAAGGAAGACCATCACGTCCTTTCAATTCTCTATCTTCTGCCACATCTTTTAGTGGATCAACTTCTTGGAACCATTTATCCTCACATGAGATGTTCACCATCATGAGAGCAACTAAACCAATAGTAATTAAATTCTTCATTATTGCCTCCTTAGAAAGTTACCGTTACGCCAAAAGTATAGACTCTTGGGTTCATTGCCGTAAGAAAATCCTGACCTCTCTCGCTAGATGTTGCTCCACTCCAGTTTATCTCTGGATCGGCTCCACTATAATCGGTCTTGGTCCAAAGATTTTGAATAGAGTAATAGACTTGGACATCATTAACAACATTGAGATTGAATCGCTGGAGAAGATCACGCACATTGTAACTGACACTCACTTCTTTCAACCTAGTGAAACTAGCATCACTAAGGTAGTTCGATGGGTAACTTGCGTCACTTCGTGCAAATGCATTTGCAGCATCCTTATATTCTTGGTCCTTCCCAGATTTGATGCCTGATATATTTCCTTCATCATCAAAATCAACCAAAGGATCAATGCCAGATAGAGGATCAGCGCCACCGAAACCAATTTGGTCACCAAGGTCATTCCTGATCTTGTTACTTCCAAAGAAGACACCATATCTCTTGGTATCATTAAGCATTTTATGCCCCGATTTCCAGTTGACCAGAGCATAGACCTTAAGGTTTTTCATGATATTAAAATTAAGAGAAAGGAACTTGAGATCTGATGGAGCTGAAAGACCAAGATACTTCTTGTAACTACTACCAACTCCCGTGGCACCAGCATACCTCTCGAGGTATGTTGAATCTGAATTCCACATGTCCTGTGTGACCGTATCTACCTGTACACCAGTATAGAGTCCATCATCACCAAAAGTTGCACCAGTGACACCAAAATTATACCATGAATACTTTGGTAGACCCGGTTGAATGACTTGCATTAGAAAACCATCATAGATCGGTTGTGCCTCAAACTGACCATCATCCAATCGTATGACCTCATTCTCATTATGACTAGAAGAATATGTGATATCAGCCGTTAGCAAATTTGGTCGTCCTATGAATCCTCCAAGATCGGTTGAATACTTCAATAACAGTTCACTACCTGACATCTTCATCTCGCCAACGTTTATGGGCATATCACTTGCAGTCAATCCAGTGGATGGGGAGTTTGCTCTTCCGACCAATGAATTTTCAGCATTCTGCTCATATTGAGTATACTCCACTCTCAAAGCACCTAGATTGCTTGGTAATTCCATCTCCAGATCAATCCCATACTCATTTTCTGCGATCTTCTCTGGTTCAATGGAGGGGTTTCCAATATTACTGATGGATGCACCGCTTCCAACACCACCGGTCGATGCCTGCCATAGTAGTGCAATGTTATCTGCTAGCCCAGGGAGCACACCACTCTCACCATATGCCAAGCGAGGCTTGAGAAGAGTGACAAATGAAGGCATGAATCCAGATAGGGTCTTGTCAACACGCCACCCAAGTCTCCATCCATTGTATGAGATCTGATTGGCATCCACACCGATGGAACTTGCGAAATCTGTACGGTTGGACAATGTCATGAAGAATTCATCATTATAAGATAGTTCTTCCGTAAACGCACTCCCACCATCACGAGAGTGAGAGAAGTCCTCATCTCCATAGTTCAATTGTTCCCCTGCACCCACATTGGATATTGCTGGTGTATTGAAATCCTGTTTCTCAAGTCCAAGACCTTGATAATTTAGATCGAAGGCCTGTCTAGTGAATGAGGTCCTGGATTGCACTGGACCAAAATTATAGCTGTACGAAAAACCAAACTCATAGGACATCTCTTGGTTTTGACGCAGATAGAGACCTTTACGCCCTAATGGCCATATGAAGGGAAATGGTGTTTTAAAGTTTAGGTCTTCCTTGATATGTGAATCATCAATACCAATACGACCATTAATGGAGAAGTTCTGTAGAAGTCCACCCGCCATATCAGAATCACTGAATGGCCTGTATTTCATGGACAATGAACCAATGAACCTCTTTGAATCTGATCTATATTGGATCTTATCATGGATACTGGCACTGTCTAGCCAATTGAATGGTTGGTATTGTTGTGTTCCATCTGGACGTCCACTACCATCATTGTCATCAGCACTATTCAACAATGGCTCTCCATTCTCATCATATTCAGCAGTTGCCCAATATGTATTACCTAACCATCCAAAGATGTTATTATCATTTTGAGGTAAGGTCTTTTGACTGGACACATAGTTTGTTGTAAGAGAGATATTTAGGTTTTCCGCAGCAGCGATGTCAAGATTGAGCCGTGCACTCTGACGATCCATGTAGTTCTGATTCTTATTCAAGACCAATCCCTCTTCATATCGATCATCCAGCGCAACATAATAGTTCAATCCACCAGTTCCACCTGTCACACTCACATTATGTTGTTCGATAGTACCTGGGGTATGGACCATGTTCAACTCATCCCAAGAATAGTAACCATCATCAATGCTAAAGTCATAGGACTGCTCATTTGTACCAGTCACATTTTTATACCTAAGTGTGTATGCCTTACCATCAAGTCTATTTTGCTTACCGCCTCTCTTTGTGGTTATCAGTACCACACCATTAGAACCATTAGTACCATAGGTGGTCGCAGCAGCAGGGCCTTTAAGCACCTCGATATTCTCAATATCCTCTGGATTTAAATCAGCTAAGGTCGAAAAACCCTGTCCACCTGCATAATAATTTTTATATTCTTCATTGTCCAACCTAACACCATCTACATAGATGACGGGTTGCTCATCACCATTCAGCCCACCGCCTGCTCGCACATCAAATCGAAAACCTCCTCCGACGTTCCCACTTGCTTTTCGGATATCCACGCCGGATACCTTACCATAAAGCAATTGAGATACATCACTGAAAGCATTTGTCTCCGTTAACTCTGAAGCATCAAGCCTAGAAACTGAAACCTCCGTATTTCCGAAACTCCTTTCGGATGCCATACCAGTTACCACAACCGTCTCGGACGCAAAAACATCCTGCTTGAGATTGAACACAATATTTTCCGTATTCGCTGTCGTTAGTACCATCTTCTTGTATCCAATATATGTTGCTACAATTGAGAATTCTCCAGTTGGATCGTAGTCTATTGAGAATAAACCATCCTCGCTTGTCGCAGCACCCATATTGGTACCTTCTACCAATACATTTGCGCCAAAAAGAGGCTGACCATTCTCATCGCTTACCGTACCAGTGACCGTCGCCAACAAATAGTTCGCGAATAGCATGATAGGCAATACTCTGAGATAAGCTTTCATGAATTTCTCCAGGGTTTGATTTAAAAAGTGAATTGAATACTATGTGAATAATTCCATAATGTCAATGATAATGATGGCTCTGAAGTGAGGAGGTCCGTCTGACGAATTAAAAAGTTATTTTATATAGAATTGTTCTTCTTGCGGAGCGAGTGGCCTTCCCATCCAAAGAGGTCGTCTCAATCCATTTGGATGTGTCTCGTTTTTCTTGGCCCATTCATTCCATTTTTTATAATGATCAAACGATTTATTGGTATCTACGAATATGTCGCCATAGTTCTCATCGGGACCCGGCTTTGATATACTGACCTTTTGCAACCAACAATGTGCACCTGATATTGGATCTGGATTGGTTGCGTGTGTTATGTTCTGATGCACACCTCCATCTCTCCACCATACTCTATTGGTGTCTGGGTCTTGGGTCTTCCAGGACTCGATACCTTTCACGGTTCTCATCTTCCACTGACCATTACCCATATTTTGTATGTCAACCGTATTGGTCATGAAACGATTGCCCTCATCCTGTTGCCTCCGCCATCTACCGATATGATGCGAACAAGCGACCACTCCTGGTTTAATTGCCTCTGTTACCCATACTTTATCTACAAACCATCCGATCTCCGTGGTTATCTTCAGTAGGTCTCCATTTTCAACACCAATTCTTTTAGCATCTTTTGTATGGATCCATATTGGATTTCGGTGTGCTATCTCGGTAAGCCACTTTGCATTTGCAGAGCGTGAGTGAATGTGTGTTGGTAATCTGAAGTTTGGTAATAGGATGCATTCATTCTTATTCTTGTCCATTTCATCTGGATGAACGTGACTCTTGATCCTATATCCAGGCGTGGCATGCTCTGGATATCCAAAATTGACCATTGTCTTGGAAAAGAGTTCCTGCCTCTTGGATGGAGTAGGAAACCCAGCATGCATTTTGCCATCAACCTGGATTCCCACCACATGACCATCTCTAGTGATCTGACCATTTGAAGATACTTCAACATTCTCATCATTGATGGGTCGCTCATTGCTCTTATAGATATTGTCGTCAACAAGGAATGCACCATATTTCCTCATATAATCAAGAGGGGTCATTCCCTCTTTCTCTGCTGTTTCAGGTAAACCATCAGTATTTTCAAAGATGTATTGATAGTATTCATCAATATTGATCTTCTCGCCTTTACGATATGGACTCATGAAATGTTCGCGGATGCCTAGATCTTCATCCTTATCAATTAACCATGATAACTCAATCCAAAACTCATCCTCTTCCCACACTTCCCCTGGATTAACATCATATGTAAAATTGATATCCTTACCATCTCTGCGTGCTTTTTCTCTCAATACTGGTTGCCGAAATGCGATCCATATCCCTGCCTGGGTCTCATAAGAGTTAAGGTCATGCCTCTCTGATGCATGTCCCATGGGTAAAACATAATCCGCAAAGAATGCTGTCTCATTCCAGGTGGGGGTCAACGCAATATGACAACCGACCTTTTCCTTATCAGTGAGCATCTCGATCCAGGTGAATCCATCTGGATATGTCCAGACAGGATTAAACACTCGAGTGAAATAGACATCCAGATTCCCTCTATTATCCTTTAAGAGATGAGGCAGTATCTGACTCATTTCATAGTGTGCAAGAGTGTACTCACGTGGCCAATTGATTTCATTCCAAGCGTCTGGTCCTGGAGGAGAATCAAAGAATTCTGGATGAAATTTATTCCAGGCACTTGGCGAGGTACCTCCCTCCGAACCAACAGACCCAGTAAGAACATTGAGCAAATGAAGAGTACGAGAAACCTGCCACCCTCCTAGATTTCCAATTGATGGTCCGCGCCAAACATGTGAAGAGAGCCTACTACCGGCCTCTCCGATCAGTCTTGCAATACGAATGATCTGTTCAACATCAATCTGAGCCTCTTCAGCTGCATATTCAGGAGTATACTCTGACCATTCCTCCTTTAATCTTTTTATGAATTGATCGAATTCTATTGGGTCATCAGGATGCAGGTATTTTAGATATTCATCCCAATTTACCCAGTTCTCAAGATAATGACGGTCATAGAGATCCTCGTCCACCAAGATCTTTGCAATTGCCATAAAAATCGCTGACTCACTTCCGGGATAGGTTGGTAACCACTCATCGGCCATGGATGCTGTGTTTGACAATCTAGGGTCCAGCACGATCAATTTTGCACCTTTCATCATTCCTTCCATTATTCTCTGAGCATGTGGATTGAAATAATGACCTGTTTCCAGATGTGAGGACGCCAATAGGATCACCTTCGCATTTGTATGATCTGGACTGGGTCTATCATATTTATGCCAGAGAGCATATCCAGTTCTTGCACCTGCAGAACAAATATTTGTATGAGAGTTATGCCCATCCACACCCCATGCCTTCAGCACACGCTCTGCGTAACCTTCATGACCTGGTCGCCCAACGTGATAGACCACACCATCCTTTCTCTTCCGTAATGAAGAGGCGATCTTCTCTGATATCTCACTCAATGCTTGAGTCCAACTGATTTGCTCCCATTTACCCTCTCCCCTATTACCAACTCGCTTCATGGGATAGAGGATTCGTTCAGTATCATTGATCTGATTTATGGTGGCAGGCCCCTTTGCACAATTCCTGCCACGACTACCTGGATGGTGGGGATTACCCTCAAATTTTCTAACTTCGTCAGAGTCCTTGTCAATATAGGCCAATAGCCCACACGCCGACTCACAATTGAAGCAGGTCGTTGGAACGATTGAATAATGTCTTTCCCTTTTCTCTGGCCACACCGAAGGATCCAATTCAATAAAATCATTCCACTCACTGGGGTCGGGGTATTTGTATAGCTCTCTCGGACCCTCCATCGCAAACTCCTCAGACCAATCTGGACGATCTGATATCTTTGGAATAAGGCCCAAGGATTCAGAAAATGTCTCGATCCAACTACGCTTCATATCTAACTCAGTGGAATCATTTGAGGAACACGAATACGAACGAATTCCGTTAAGAATATTCCAACCAGTGTCATTATGCCCGCAACAATGGCATAGTCTGGAACGGTTTGAATTGCCAAAACGGGCAAAATATTCCCAACGATAACTCCAATCCAAAAATAGCTTGAAAAATATCCTTTGGTCATACCCCTGATCGCTTTCTGTGTATCAGGCGTCCCATTATGAAAAGCAAATTCCTTAAAAAATATCACCAAATTAAAGACAATGGCATATTTCAATACAATTGCCATCAAATGAACTGATCCTGGTTCTATCATCATCAATGATACCGAACCGGCCATAACGGCATGCACCAACATATGCACTGACCCTGACCAAGGTGATTGCCAAAGATCTCGCGCCTTGGCCTGACTGAAGAGAAATGCGGTATAGATCGCGCCTAATACTGAAAAGATCGCCCCCAGGGACCATAGCCATCCAATTCCCAGCGGGAAAAAATGATCGATGAGGAGTAGTGTCACTATCAATCCAAAGGTCGTGATTATATAGGCACCTCTCACCAGCCAAGATCTCCACTGTGGACGTAGTAGAACATATAAGAATCTATCTGGCCTATCCAGATCTTTCACTAACAATGCACCAGTCACACCCAAGAAGAACAAGGTGACCAACAGACCATACAACTCCGTTGTCTTATTGATATCACCGCCCATAATGTTCAATAGGGCCATCATTAAAAAGGTCCCGGTCGATATAGCCTTGGTCCACACATATGCAGCTACCTCCCAACCCCAAAGAACACCCTTGCTCGGTGAATCATAGACCCTTCGCGCACTCTTGGAGTCCACATCCTCTTGTATTTCCTTTGCGACATCGTCAATCGATCGCTGATCCATGGAGACTCCAGAGTGAGCCGAATTCTCCATTGCCAATTGGATCAATAGATTCTCAGTATCTGATTCTGATACTCGCTTGTCAGCATATTTTGCATAGTGTCCCACACCCTTGGACTGTTCTGACCAAATATAATCAGAATTGGTTTGAGTTAAATTAGGATCGAGCATATCATCGGTTCCATTCACATAGTACAGATTTGGAACAGTATTCTTCTCTGGCTTGCGGACCATCGTATCTTCGCTGGATACCAAACCAGAGATCTTAGAATTCTGGTCATCTAGGTCACCAGAAACGATTGCCTCAACAGGACAAACAATTACACATGCTGGTTCATATCCTCCATCAAGTCTGTGTGCACAATAATTACATTTTGCAGCGGTATTGGTCTCAGGGTCAATATATAGTGCATCGTAGGGGCATGCCTGCATGCATGACTTGCACCCAATGCACCGGTCATTATCAAAGTCTACAACTCCATCAGAACGATCATAGAGTGCTGTGGTCGGACAGATCTCAACGCATGGTGCATTGGAACAATGGTTACAGCGATGTACAGAAAATTCGCGAGAATTATTAGGAAAGACACCCGTTTCTATATATTTCACATGGGTACGGTTCACACCAATGGGCACATCGTGCTCGCTTTTACAAGCAACCGTACAGGCATGACAACCGATGCATAAGCGATTATCAATGACAAAACCATATTTCATAATTTTTGTGACATTTTAACACACGAAAATAATAAATCAAATGTTATGGTATTAATCTTAATAACATTGAAATTCATATATGATTCCTGCAACAGCATGTATTTTAATAGGTGGCGACAGTAGTCGGTTTGGATCACCAAAATGGAGGGCTATGATCGGAGGAATTACCGTTCTAGATCGTTTGTGGATGGAATGCGAGATATTGGAACATAGATATGTGATCGGCAAGGAGAAGCCTCACGATCTGGACAAGCCTTACGTTAGTGATTCGCTGGATATAAAAGCTCCTATAAATGGTTTACGAACTTCTCTTGATATTGCTGAGACCGATTGGATATTACTACTTTCCTGTGACCTGCCACTTATAACCAAGGATATCCTGGTGAATCTTTGGGATCAAACTAATTCAAAGAAAAACATTATCGTTCCAAAAGTGAGAGAGAGATTGGAGCCAACATGTGCATTCTATCATAAACGAATCCTGGACCTGTGTAATACAAGAATAGAAAAAAACAAACTTGGTCTGCAGGCCTTGATCAAGAGCATCAAGTCTCATTCAGTTAACCTGACAGAACGATCTGGCCAATTCATGAATATGAATACAAAAAGTGATATGAGTCATGCAGAAAAAATATTAAGATCTCAGATATCTGTTAGAACATTATCTTGACCATGATAGAATCAGTCATCAATATACTCAAAGAATTTGCAAAGGAAGACTTCCCAGTCACTAAAGTCACCTCCTACCTATTAGACCTGGACCTTTCTAGAGGTGAACTAAAAAAGTATGATCATAGAGCCGATGACCATTATACAAGAAATCTAATTCATAGAGATGTCGATTTTGAGATCATGGTCATTTGCTGGCCTCCAAATACATCTGCACCTATCCATGGACACGAGGGTGAAAAATGCTGGGCAAGAGTAGAAACAGGCCAATTAAGGATCTGCAATTATGAAGAGGTCTCATCGAAACCACTAAAGTTAAATAAGATTCAAGAGCTTGATGGCTCACCGGGCTTTCTTGATGGACCAGCAGACATTCACTCTGTGGAGAACATATCAAATAACTTTGCCACAAGCCTCCACGTTTATTCGAGACCCTATGATTCATGTGACATATATGATATTGATAGAGCAATCGTGGAAAGGATAAAATTAAGTTACCACAGCATTGATGGCATTGTCTGTTAGCGAAAGACTACTCGTCTAATTTTTCTATACGCCTCTTGTGCCTTCCACCTTCAAAGGGCTCTTCAAACCATTGTTCGATCACATCAAAGATCTCTTCCTCACTCATGAACCGAGCACCAATTGATAATATGTTGGCATTATTATGCTCACGAGAAAGTTTCACGATCTCCTTTGGGCCATTATAAAAGACAGCGGCCCTGACGCCTTTAATTCTATTGGCAGCCATTGCCTCACCCTGGCCTGAGCCACCCAAAATAATCCCACGACTTTCAGGGTCAGAGGCCACAGCACGTGCACAGGGAAAGATAAAGTCAGGGTAATCATCCAATGCATCGTACTCATGCGCACCATGGTCAGTGACATTGTATCCCTTATCCAATAGATGGCCCTTTATGGAATTCTTTAACTCCAATCCAGCATGATCAGTTGCTAAGTGAATCTTCATAACAAGGATCCCATGTGAGATCTTATTCTCTGCTCAACTTTTTTTGGGGTAAAACCAAATTCTTCTGCCAATTGATCGCCTGGTGCTGAGGCACCATAATGATCAATGCCAATGGACAGTCCATTCATACCTGAATATTTTTCCCAACCTTGCGTGATTCCTGCCTCCATAGTGATCTTCAAACAACGACGCTCTGGAATGATCTCACTCTTATAATCTTCAGACTGTCTATCAAAGATCTCCATGCAAGGCATGCTGACAACACGAGTCTTTTTATCATTGAAAAGATTCGCGGTCTGTATAGCAAGCGACACCTCTGACCCTGTGGCAATGAACACAAGGTCGGGGTGGTCATCACAGTCCCTTACAACGTACGCGCCTTTTCGTACACCTGGCTCCAAAACTTCATAGCCTTGGTCAAATATGGGAACTCCCTGACGTGTCAAGAGCAGTGCGCTAGGTGTATCATGCTCTTCCATTGCAATGCGGAAACATATGGCAGTCTCTTTAGCATCCGCAGGGCGAAAAACATTAAAATTTGGTATGGTCCTCAGTGCCATTGCATGCTCAATTGGCTGATGAGTTGGCCCATCTTCGCCAACATAAAATGAATCATGTGTGAACTCATGCATGACCCTAATATTCTGTATGGCACCCAATCGTAGTGCCGGTCTCTCATAATCAGAAAACACTAGGAAGGTTCCACCAAAAGGTATGACCCCTCCGTGTAGTGCCATGCCATTCATCATTGCAGCCATTGGGAATTCTCTCACTCCGTAAGGGATATTGCGACCCGATTGGTCATCCAATCTAAAATCAGAATGATTCTTGGCAAAATTACCAGTATAGTTTGAAGGTTCAAGATCGGCTGAACCACCAATCAGATTTGGCAATGAACCTGCAAATTTGTCTAGAGTAGCGCCAAAAGCCTTCCTCGTCGCAAGAGACTCTCCCGAGGGAAATTCTGGGTAATGAGTGTCTGGCAGTTCGTTATCTATGCACATGGAGATCAGGTCACCCACTTGGTCAGATGATCGAAGATCATCACACACCTTTTTCCATTCTTCTGAGATCTCAGACAAGGTCTCAAATCTATTCTGGAAGTGATCTCTGACCTCAAATGGGAAATAAAATTTATCATCAGGTAATCCAAGTTTGAGTTTTGTCGCACTGATCTCATCCTCAGGCAGGGGCGCGCCATGGGTGTTGTGGTCTCCCTCCATCGTGGCAGTACCTTTTGCCATGATGGTCTTACCAATGATGATACTCGGTTCCTTGCTGTCTTTTGCCTTTAGGATCGCATCATTTAACTGGTCATGGTCATGGCCATCTATCTCTTGGACATGCCATTTGAATCCCTTGAATACCGTTGCATAGTCTGTAGAGTCCGACCTATCTGTATTGCCAGATATCTGTGCAGAGTTCGCATCATAGAAAACGATCAACCTAGAGAGACCAAGGTGCCCTGCCAGAGATGCAGAACCAAGTGTAACAGGCTCTTGGAGATCGCCATCACCTGCGAGAACATATGTGTAGTGATCTATGAATTGAGCAGAGCTCTTATCTCTGGAAAAAAATAAATTGCGCAGATAGGCCTCTGCATGTGCCATCCCAGTTCCCATCGCAAAGCCTTGACCAAGTGGACCAGTTGTACACTCGATGCCTGGAATCTCCACTTCAGGATGCCCTGGTGTATGACTACCCAACTGACGAAACTTTCTTATGTCATCCATTTCCAGCCAACCAATGAACAATAATAGGGAATATTGCAACATGGACATGTGTCCACCAGACAAAATGAATCTATCACGATTGAACCATTCTGGATCATTGGGGTCAAATTTTAGATGGTGACGGTAGAGAACATATGCAAAATCAGCACATGACATGGGACCACCTGGATGTCCACTATTTGCCTGACGTATTGCATCCATGACCAGTCCCTTTATGACCGATATCGAATATTGATCTTTCTCTTCTTCTGACCAACTCTTATAATTTGAGATGTCGCTATATGATTTCATAAGGCTGTTTTCTATTGATAATGTGGATTAGATAATTTGAATTATTGAAAAATTAGAAAAAATGATGCTGTATATTAATTCCCGTTGACATTTGATAATTGATAAAATTCTTGGATTGTTTTGATTGGTTCTGGTGATCTAAAGACCTCAGAGCCTGCGACAAGGACATCAGCTCCAGCACTGAGGACCTCCTTGGCATTGTGAAGTTTGATCCCTCCATCGACCTCGATCAAGACACGATCAAGACAATTATCTGATAAAAATTTCTTGATGGCAGATATACGCTCATTAGAGCCAGGTAGATAACCTTGTCCTCCAAATCCAGGTTCAACACTCATGACAAGCACAATATCAACCTTGTCTAGAAAAGGGTAAATATCATTGAGTGACGTTTGCGGTTTTATGGAGATCCCGACCTTGCAACCACAAGACCTAATAAGCTTGATGATCTCATCAGGGTCATCAGTCGCTTCTATATGAAAGGTAATATTATCAGCCCCAGCCCTGGCAAAAGGTTCCACTAATTCTTCAGGATGAACGACCATCATATGGACATCTATAAATTTTTTTGTTCTTGGTCTGAGTGATCTTACTACAGGTGGGCCTATTGTAAGGTTTGGAACAAATTGATTGTCCATGACATCGACATGAATCCAATGCGCTCCACCTTCATCACAAATTTTTAATGCAGAACCTAGGTCTGAAAAGTCTGCGGATAATATTGAGGGAGCTAATTTGAATTCAGTTGTCATTTTTCGCATTTGAAATTAGGAATATTCATCACTGTGTCACTTGCTTTAAATATTCATTTCATCGTATTGGGCTCAATCCATTCAGTACGCTCTCATGAAGTTTCTCTTTTGACAATTCACCTGAAAGATATCCATTGATCAAGTTTAACTGGACCGCTCCTCTTTCATATACCTTGGAATATGGCATATTATGGAAGGAGACCATTGAATATCTTGGGATAAATCGATCATTGAATTTTTCTTCTAACTCAAACTCTAGTTCTCTTCTTCTCTGGTAGAGTGGCTCATTGACAGAATCTCTCATCTCGATATAATTCTCAAGTGCCATATCAGCAATGGCGTGTCCATTGGGGACTTGTTGGTTAGAGAATTCTGAGTGGACCTCACTCCATTCTCCGTTATATCTTATTATCAACTCATTGATCACCGTACAATCCTGAAATGAAGCATTCATACCTTGTCCAAAAAATGGTACGACGGCGTGAGCGGCATCACCAAAGATCATGGTCTTATCCTTATAATGCCATTTGTCACAATATACCGTTGCAAGTTTGCCAATGGGGTTGGATTGAAATTCATTTATGAGGTCAGGGATCAACTCGATGGTATCAGGGAAATATGAATTAAAAAGTTCGGATATCTTTTCTCTAGAACCCATCGTTGAGAAACTGACCTCACCATCCAAGGGGAAGAACAATGTGCAAGTAAAACTATGGTCCATATTGGGAAGTGCTATCAGCATAAAGTCCCCTCTTGGCCATATATGTAACGCCTTTGAATCCATCCTATGGTCTCCTTTGGCATCTGGAGGGATGGTTAGTTCTTTGTAACCATGGCCTAGAGGTTTCCTACGAAAATTGATAGACGATAACTTATCCATAGCATCTCTGACGACTGACGCGGATCCATCAGAACCAAACAATCGGTCAAAGGACTCTCTTTTATCATTGAATACAAGTTCAGAACTATCTAGATCAACTCCTAAAAGAGAATGGTCAAAAATGATATTGACATTACCCGTGTTCTCAGCATGATCCATCAAGGTCTTATTAAGAAATGCACGTGAGATGGAGTATATGACCTCACTCGCCTTTTGGCCATATTTTTGTAGGTGTACACTACCATCTATATCATGGATCATGCGACCGACCATGGGCAACATCATAGGACTTATGACATCAAAGACACCTACATCCTTGAGGGCGTCTATTCCTCTTTTTGATAGGGCAAGATTAATGGAACGACCAGCAGATTGCTCAACGGTGCGTATATCTTCTCGCTTCTCGTGGATTTCGACTGAATGGCCATGCCCTGAAAGATAGGAAGCCATCAGTGGACCAGCAAGTCCTGCACCGATCATTGTTATATGATCATTGTCTCTCAAGGGCCCTCTTTAGTATATCAACAAATTTGAACACCTCAGTAAAAGTATTGAACAGTGGATGAGGAGCAACACGAATAACATCAGGATTCCTCCAATCACAGACCACACCATTATCATGCAAGAAATCAAATACCACCTTGCCACCAGGAACCACAATGGATAATTGGCATCCCCTTTCATCTGGAGTAATGATCTTAACCTTTGGTAAGGACTCTATTAAGAGAAATTTCAAATAAGAAGATAGCTGGAAACCTTTTTGATGTATTGTATCCATCCCAATCTTCTCAAAGATCTCCATGGAGGCTATCAATGGAGCCATTCCCATGATAGGTGCATTACTTATTTGCCATGCCTCAGAGGTTGGGATGGGATCAAAGGAGGAAGGCATATCAAATCTTGACCCTTTGTCATGCCCCCACCAACCCAATAATCTGGGACCCTCCCAATCATGATGTCGTTCATGAATGAAGATACCTGCAGGTGAACCTGGACCACCACATAGATACTTGTAGGTACACCACGCAGCAAAATCAACTCCCCAATCATGTAACTCTAATGGAACATTGCCAGCGCTATGCGCCAGATTGAATCCAACTGTGACGCCTCTTGCTCTTCCAACACTAGTTATATTTTCCATATCAAGTGCCTGTCCAGTATAATAATTCAGTCCACCAAGATAGATCAATGCGAGTTCATCACCATGTTCATCTATAGAATCAATAATATCTTCATGGCATAATAATTTCTCACCCTGTCGTGGAGAGATCTCGATCAATGCATCTTTGGGGTCATATCCATGGAAATCAAT
>CALCSS010000205.1 GCA_937893835.1 uncultured Fidelibacterota bacterium | reverse complement strand
GATCTCAAATTTTCTTATGGTGGACCTTCTCTGGGATCTGTATTTATGGATTCCGGCTGCTTCTTCGAACATTTTACGTCGATCATCAGCAGTATCTGATAAAATCTGTTCGATCATTTTCAGTTCAATGACCGAATAGGCATCAGCACCCATACCTGTATCAATGAAAAGTTCCATGATGTCTTTGAGCCTGCATTGGGTCTTATTTAGATAATATTCTGACTCGCCGCTTCTATATACACGCCTTGCTATTTCTATGTCATTATATTCTACGGGAAGTTTACCTGCATTATTATGCACTGTCATGGCAACTTCACAAACTCCAAGTGGCTTTATTCCTTCAGCTCCATTGAAGATAACATCCTCCATCTTCCCACTACGCAGGACACTATATTTTTGTTCACCTAAAACCCAACGAATCGCATCAACTATATTGGTCTTACCACACCCATTTGGCCCCACGACCGTGGTGATTCCTTGCCCTAATTTCATGACTTCCTTATTGGCAAAGGATTTGAAGCCATGCATTTTTAATTCAGATATATACACTAGAGTTGGTTAGGATGCGGTAGAGTAATTTACGAAATTCATGACGAGAAATCTACCCGTGGATATGATAAATATTCCCTCATTATGGTAAAACAAATTATATATTATGGATGCATGAACTGCTGGCACTCTTCCCGCTCACAGACATCATTGAAGATAAACCTATGTTTCTTTTCCTTAGAGCCATATGCTGTCTTTGATACCAAGCTGCCATATTTGTTAAAGTTTACAGAGATCACTCTATCTCCCTCTGAGTCAAAGACATAGTGAAGTTGAGAATCTTCGATCTGCAGATAAGGGTAATATAAATTTGAGGTCTTATCATTATTTTGATCCTCTAGGACATTGGGAGTATTCCCTTGAATTGGTGTTGTGAAAAATATTAGGGAAATACTAGTGAACCAGATATTCAATTTGAATATCCATTGCAATTTTCCATATTTTTTCATTGATTGATTTTAATTGTAATCATTTAGAAATACTAAAATATCTTCTAGATCAAATCATTATCCTGGCGGCCAGCCAAATTCTCTACCACCTAATAGATGTAGATGTATATGATACACCGTTTGCCCTCCAGAATCATTACAATTGAAATTGGTTCGGTATCCATCATCAGCAATATCAAGTTCTTTGGCCAAGTCACTTGCAACAAGGACCAACTCACCGATCAAGTTTCTATGGTCCCTTTCAAGGTCATTTAATGTGGGAATATGCACCTTGGGTATGATCAGAATATGTGTGGGCGCTTGTGGGTTAATATCATTGAAGGCCAATACCCTATCATTCTCATAGATAATTTCTGCTGGTATAGTCTTATTTATGATCTTACAAAATAAACAATCGTCCATATGATCCTCATACTAATAATTCATTTAATATGGATAGCGAGGCCTGAGCTGCCGTGTCCGCCCTCAAACGCCTATTACCCAATGAAAATAGTTTCACTCCAGTCTCTTTCATATGGTCCAACTCTTCATTAGAAAAATCTCCTTCTGGACCAATTAAAACATTGATCGGCATCTTCTTATTGAATTGAAACTTTGTCAAGCGTTTTGCCATACCCATCACACCCGCAAAACATTGTTCTTTTTGCTCATATAGCCATGGAATTATTCCTACAGGGTCACGGATAATTGGGAAATGGCTTCTCTGGCACTGCTTAGCGGAAGACAAAACTATCTTTTTACATCGTTCTAGATTAATAGTCCTTTTGATACATCGTTCAGTCAAGATTGGGTGAATCTCCTTCACACCCAATTCAGTGGCTTTTTCTATTAAATTTTCAAACCGGTCTCTCTTTAAAAGTGCTGGAGCAATAATTATCTCATTATCGTTCTCTCCTAGATGCTCTAACGTTTGTTCTATCTTCCCACGTATGATCCCACCATCATTTTCCTCTATTACTCCTTTATATCCAATCCCTTTGCCATTGAGCAAAGATATTATATCACCAGGTCTTAATCGAAACACATGGGACGCATGATGGGATTCCTTTTCATCTAAACTAAAAGAGTTTCCTCTTAGATTGTCTGGCTCCAGAAAAAAAGCGTTGGGCATTACTGTGATCGTCTATTGAATGAGATATGGATCAATCTTCCTGAATAATCATCCAAACCATCAAACTCATGTTCTAGTGGGAGCAATTCTAATCCTATCATCACTGAGACCGAGGTCTGGCCTACCATTTTAAAATCAATACCCACTCCTAAAAAACCACCTGGAGTGATCTGGGTATCAGGATTCTCCCATCTTTGTCTGAAACTTCCAACTTCCTTGCCATCTACGCTGAACACCCCACCAACTCTCAAGGTAAGGAATGGAGAAAAATTATTTTCTATCTTTCCATTAAATAAATAATAGTTGGCACCAAAGAACAGTGGCAACATAATCAGGCTTTTACCTCCAACTGTTTGATATTGCCCACTGTAATAGTCATACACTATGGTTTCTTCTGAGGCTTTGATATCATAAAATCTCAGTTCTCCATTTAAAGAGAAATATTCGGAATCATGAATGGCTTGGCGTGTAATGAATAGCCCAGACCCACTTTTTCCGATATCCATTCCAAAACCATTATAAAATTGATCAAATTCACCAAACAAGAATGAACAAAGAATAAGACTATATAATATTTTCATGGTCTAAGAGTAACTCTAATTTTTTATTATAATTGATATATTTAAGAATCAAAAGCCAATTTATTTACCAAAATATATTTTCTTGAACCAAAAAATAAGACAAGGTTTGAGTAATATCTAGTCATGGTCCAATACCTTGTCTATTTGACCATTCTCCTTATAGTAGATCCATCTGCCTACCGCTACACCATCTTGCATAATACCTTCTTCCTTTTTAATACCGCTACCATACCACATAACATATGGTCCATGTTCTTTGTTGTTGTTCCAATTTTGCTCAATGCTTTTCTGACCATTTTTATACCAGCCTACCATAAGTCCATGCTTCTTACCCATATCATAATTTTCCTGCATCCATATTTCTCCATCATCATACCAGTATGACATTTTACCGATCTTGTTACCATTAATAAATTTTCCAGTTTGTTTTTTCTGCCCATTCTCATACCAGGCAATGAATAGACCATCTTTTACATTATTCTTATAATTTTGTTCAATATTCTTTTTTCCAACATCATACCAACTGATCTGGATGCCGTCTTTTTTACCTTCAATGTAATTCTCAGTCAAATATTTTTTTCCATCCTCCTTCCAATATGTCCAAACACCTACTTTTGAATCAGCTTTTTTCATCCCCTCTTCTTTCAAATTCCCATTATCATAATGATCGCGAACCATTACAGTCTGTTCTTTATTCTCAACTGTTTTTTTGTAATTATCTTGGGCCCAGACAAAACCAATCAATAGAACTATTGTAACTTTTAAAAAATGTCTTATGTCCAACCCCACATTAAAATCTAACGTTCATCCAAAACAAATCACATAGATGGTGTGATTATTTTGAGATCCATTATTTGATATTATCCTCAAACTCAGCATCTTGAATATCCATCTTTGAGACCTTTTTGTGTATGCCTTCTCTTTTTTTCTTTTCTTTTACTGTTCGGCTGAATCTGAAAATCGACAGCATAGGGCGAAATGCTCTATATATGGCATAGAAAAGCGAACCAAGGAGTATCCATTTTATCATTTAATATCTGAAACTGGATTAAAGAATTTAGTGCCCGATATTGGCTGCCTTATATATTGGATGACCTCTTGAAGGTCTTTCTCATTATGAACAAAATCGATATTGTTTGTATTTATAATGACAAGTGGAGTATCTTGATATCGAAAGAAATATTCTGTATATACCTGACTCAATGCATCTATGTATTCATAGGTAATATCTGTCTCCATCTCTCTACCTCTATTGGCAATATTTTTCATAAGTGTATCAGAATCTGCCTGGAGGTATATGACAAGATCAGGTTTAATAATGTTTCGCTCTAGGAGGTTAGCAACAGTATCATAAAGCTGCATCTCTTTTTCACCCAAATTCAATGAAGCAAACAATCTATCTTTTACAAACATATAGTCAGTGAGCAAAAGATTTTGAAACATATCCACTTGTCTCAGTTCTTGCTGTTGGCGATATCTTTGCAATAAGAAGAATAACTGTGTCTGAAATGAATATCTTTCTGGATCTTTATAAAAGTCAGGGAGGAATGGATTTTCCTCAAACTCCTCTAGGACAAGCCTGGCGCCAAGTTCTTTTGACATAAGGTTGGCGAGGCTGGTCTTTCCAACTCCGATCGGGCCTTCAATTGCAATATAGTATAAATTTTTCATGCTTGAATATCCATATGGTGCCTTATTACTCTGGAATTATCTGGGCAATGCTCAATCAAATCATTTAATGTCAAATTTGAATGTGGAATTTGAAAGTTTGGCTCAATTTCAGCAAATGGTATTAAGATAAATTTTCTTAATGATATCATTGGGTGTGGGATAGAAAGTTCTTCAGTCTCGATCGTAGCATCTCCGTGAAATAATATATCAATGTCAATTGTCCTAGGCTGATTCTTTTCTCTTGAGATTGGCCGACCTAACATGGTCTCAACTTTTTGGATCACATCCAAAACGTCAAATGGTCTCAGGGTCGTAGAAAATTTTACAACTGAGTTCAAAAATTCTGGTTGATCTTGATTATATAGTGGTTCTGTCTCATAGTATGATGAACTCTTGATACCTGAAATTTCAAAATTAATCGAAAGCGCCATAGTGGCCTGGGCAAGATTGGACTCTCTATCCCCGATGTTTGAACCTAATGATAAATATACCATATTGGAATTCATTCATTTTTCCCTGATCACTTCCACTTCGACAGTATCAAGATTTGCCATGATCGGCGCATGAGGTTTCCTGATCCTTACCATGACCCGATCCACAGGATAGTTAGATAATAATTCACTAGAAATATCTTCTCCTGCAGATTCGATCAGATTGTGATCCTTTCTAGTGAAAACATCTGTGATCAATGCAATTAACTCATCATAGTCTACAGTATCAGACAACAGATCAGACCTACCGGCGATACTAAGATCTAAAAATAACTCAACATCTAACTCAAATAATCCATCCTTGTCCTTTTCAAGGTCATAGACTCCATGTCTTGCAGGAATTTTTAGATTAATGATCCTAATGCAATCCATCTTATTTGATAAGTTGAATCTTTTGAGAGTATGACATTTCCTCAATAGAGAATTGAAAAAAATATATTCCTGAACTTTCTCTATTGGCATTCCATTTGAACTCATGCATTCCAGGAAATACGATACCAATATTAAATCCCTCTACCTTATGCCCTCTAACATCATAGATGGAAATAGAGGGATTGATGGCACCTAATTGCTCAGGTACAAAATACTGTATGGATGTTTCAGGATTGAATGGATTTGGATAGGCCGGATAGACAGTGATCTTTGGCTTGTCTGGCAATATGCCTCCCATTGACATATACTCAACCTCTTTTAATATCCAGTTATCAGGATCAAGCCAGATCACCTGAGGAAGACCACTCACTGGTCCAAGGTTATATTGTTCAATCTGGCCTTGATTATCAACCTTAAAGGTCAGAGTATCGCCTGGAATAAGCACTCTTAATTCAATCGGCATATGAAAAAACTGCCAATTCTGGGTCTGCTCTATTGTTATGATCAGATCATCAGAGTCAGACATTTCCCAAGACAGACCATACTTGGGATAATATTCACCATAGATCCATTGTTCAAAAAAATCATCTAGCTCTATTCCAGACACGTCCTCACAGATCAATTTAAGATCCTCTGTTGTCGCTGAGGAGTAAGCGAGTGAATCATTTGAGGCATATACCTTAAGGGTCTCAAAAAAGAGACTGTCACCTAATACACCTCTTAGCATATGGACGACCCAACCTGCTTTATTATAAGTTAGATTACCATTGAATATTTGGCTAGGTGTTACGGGCTCCTCTACGTAAATGGTTCCCTCACCGAAATAGGAATGATTTTGCCAGTACTCCTTGTAGGCATCAAACCCACCTGATGCCTCCTCCCAAATTGACTCTGAATATCTTGCGAACCCCTCATTGAGCCAAATATGATGAAAACTATCACATGTGATCAGGTCACCCCACCACTGATGACCCAATTCATGGGCAATGAGCCACTGTGAGTAACCACCTAAACTCGTTATGGTCTGGTGCTCCATTCCTCCCCCTCTTCCAAACTCAGCATGACCATATTTTTCACCCATGAATGGATACTCTCCAAAACGATGAGCAAAGACCTCCATCATGTCACTCGTCATCATATAATTACTATATACTTCGTCATAATGGTCAGGATATACATAATACTCTAGTGGCAGAGTATCGCCGTTCAGCCCAATATATTGATCCTCCCATTTAGTATAGGGATAGGTTGTAATTGAGACCAGATAGGTACATATCGGGTATCTCTCTGACCAATGATATTTTTTCCTACCATCACCGAGATCGGTCTCCTCCAATAATACACCATTTGAAACAGCGACCTGATCATTGGGCACGATGATAACGATATCCAATGAATCTGCCTTATCAGAGGGGTCATCCTTACAAGGCCACCAATCCCTTGCACCGTAGGGCTCTGATAACGTCCACACGTGATCTATGCTGAGATGCTCATCAAAATTAAATGATCCAAATCCAGTGGAAGGAGGAGTACCATGGTAATAGATCTCCAAGCTAAAGTCATAACCTTCTGGAATGGAAGGCTGAGTTGGGACCTTTATCATATCATTATTATGAACAAAACTCAATGTCTCGCCATAGGACACAATCGAATCAACAACCAATTCACTCGTCAGGTCTAACTCGATCGAATCTGGTTGATCCATCCCCACCGAGCCATTGACCAAGACAGATCCGATGATCTCTTGGTTTGCAATATCGATCTCAATATCTATTCCATAATAAACAATATCGATCTTTTCCTGGTCTTCTGTGGTGGATGATCCGGACGATGACCACCTTGCCAAAGATCTCTGTTTATTACAGATCTCTAAAGGTTTATCAGTAAGTGTCTGTCCTGATAGGCAACCTAAATGGATAATGATGATGATCAGTCTATGTATCATGATCATAAACTAATAAAAATAGGCCACACCTACATAAATACAATTTATCGATGAAGAGAGAGGAGTGGGCTATTTCGTGGATATTCAATTTAAAAACAAGAACTCAAATTTGAGTATGCAAGATACGGTACCAAGATATATAACACAGAATCACGAACTAAATAGAAAAGAAAAAATGCGATCACAACGGTCCATCCCCTTACCTTCAGAAGATGAAACAACCCGCCATCTCTATAGATCTTCAGCCACTCATCTATAAAACCTGGCCGTTGAAAAGACATTATTCCTTTCCGGGCTTTATCTTATCAAACTTGAGGTTCTCATACTTTTCCCACATATTCGAACCAGATGCCTCTGCAAAACGATAGGCGAATTCAAGGGCCTCAATGAACGGGCGATTGGCATACTCTCCATGTGAGTAGAACTCATCGATCCACTTCACTATCTCAGCGATCCTAACAAGTTCCAATTGATCGAAGATACCGTAGACCATTTCAGCCCTATTATCATAGTACCACTCGGTTATACCTCCATAGCCAACGCTACTCTTTAACTCAGAGTGTGTCTCATAGACCTGCGTTAGATAGGAGAAAAGGAATATTTCCTTCTCTTCTTGCGTGAGTGTTTTCCAGTAGGTGACCACCGGTGATAGGGTGCCTTCACCATTTTGGGCAAATAAGAGGGTAATGGCAAATACGACAATGAGCTTTCTCATAAGGGTCTCTTTTTTAGCAACTTACTTGATTTGATAAGCCTAATAATACGATTCTACCATGCAGATGGACAATGTTAATCATTACAAGGTTCTGCCCAATCTCCGTTAGATCGAATTAATTGAATAAGCTCATCAACAGCGTTGCTTTCTGCTATGTTCTTTTCTACGACCTCTTGCCCCTTGTACAACGATATCATTCCTGGTCCTGTACCGACATAACCATAATCAGCATCTGCCATTTCACCTGGGCCGTTGACAATACATCCCATGATCCCGATCTTTATCCCTTTCAGGTGATCAGTGCGTTCACGGATCCTGGCTGTTGTCTCTTGCAGGTCAAACAAGGTTCGACCACATGAGGGACAAGAAATATATTCAGTCTTGGATATGCGTGTTCTACTGGCCTGAAGTATTCCAAATGCAGTCTGATTGACAAAAGAATGATCATCACCTGAGCCTAACCACACCCCATCACCCATGCCATCCAACTGAAGGCCACCCACATCAACAGCAGCATTGATCAGAAATTCTTCTTTGGGAAGACCCTCATATGACCTTTTGACCACCACGGGGTTTGGTATGCCTTGATCAATAAGTTCTACAAAAAATCGCCTTTGTTGATGAAAACCATGATCCTGATCTGATTCAAGTATGACTATACAATTTTTCAATGATCTTATTTGATCGAAGATTCGATCTGTATCTTTGCATAGATAAAAAGATATCTCATTGGGATCGATCTGGTCGATCTGACCCGAATCATATAGCGAATAGTATCCGACCTTCAATTCTGTGTTGGAATGGTCTTTGATTATGCCTAAGGCACCAGGCACGTCAAAATCCAGTGAATTTGAACCAATATAAAGAAAATCAATGGCAAGGTCAGCCACATGCCACTTATCACTATTAGGTGAGTATAAATAGCCAAATTGGCCTAGATCCTCATATTTGATGGATGATGATCTGGATAGATCACCAATGACTCTCGGAACCTGCTCAGACCCAATGGTCAATATCTGATCCGATCTTCTTCTTACATAAAAGAATGGATCATACGGAAGAGTGTCGATATCACCAGCCTTATTTTTGGTATCTCTCCTACTGTCATATCTTTTTATAAGCATCTGAGCAACGGGGATCTCCCTCTCTGGTTCCTCTGTCAAGGAGACCCTGATCGTATCACCTAGACCATCCTCAAGAAGAGTACCTATTCCCACTGCAGATTTGATGCGCCCATCTTCTGCCTCACCAGCCTCTGTCACACCAAGATGCAAAGGATAGTTCATGCCCTCCGTACTCATCTTACTAACTAAAAGCCTATAGGCCTGTACCATGACATGGGTATTGCTTGCTTTCATGGAGAGAATGATATCATGGTAGGACTCATCCTCTGCAATTCGCAAGAATTCCATGGCTGATTCGACCATCCCAAGAGGTGTGTCACCGTATCTGCTCAGGATCCTATCAGATAGTGACCCGTGGTTTGTTCCGATCCTCATTGCTGTTCCATTTTCCTTGCATATACTGACAAGAGGCACGAATTGTTCTCTAAGTCTTTCCAATTCAGCAAGATAGGAAGCATCTGAATAATCATGTGTCTCAAATTTCTTTCTATCAGCATAATTACCTGGATTGATCCTTACCTTATCTACAATGCGCGCCGCAGCCATTGCCGCATTAGGAGTGAAATGGATGTCTGCAACAATTGGCACATCATATCCATTGTCTATAAGACCATCCCGGATATGCCTTAGGTTCTCTGCCTCTTTGATGCTCGGTGCTGTAATTCGCACTATCTCGCAGCCAGCATCTATCATCCTCATTGATTGGGCAATGGTCATCTCAGTGTCCATGGTATCAGTTGTGGTCATTGACTGAACACGAACAGGATTATTCCCACCGACCCCGATATTGCCTACCATGACCTCGCGAGTCTCCAATCTCTGAGTATCTGTCAGACTTTTACAATAAAATTTCATCAGATCCCTGAAAATGGTTGTTTGAGATAATCTTTCGCCCTCTTTATGGAACCAGAAAAGTTATCGAGATCGATACACTTACTATAACAGTCTTTGGCCTTAACCCTCTGATCAAGCCTGTCATAGCACATGCCCTTCAAAAGGTAGGCATTGCCTAGAATGATATCTAGCTCAGCATTGTAATCCTCAATGGTCTTACTGACCAATTCCAAGGCCTTATAATAATCTTCCTGGTGAAAGGATAATAAGGCGATCTCATAGTCAAGATAAGGAGAATACCACACCTTTTGTCTATCTGTTAAATTACTTGAACTCTTTTTCATATTCTTTATTATTACTTTAGATAGGCCTATATTTTCTGTACGAATCAATGACTCTAGATATAAAAGATTAAAGTAATAATTATCTGGAAAATTCTGCGCAAGATCTTTCGCATGCTCAAGCGCGAGGATGGGATCATTCTCTACCCATAGGTATAGGTTTGTTAGAATGGCCTTGGCCTCGATCCAAGACCAATGACCCTCGTCAGCCGCAAGTGCCATTCGACTCAGGCCTGATTCAGTCGATGCATCAAGATCATATAATCCAACCGCCCAACTTATGATGGAATTACTAATGCCGGCAAAATATTCTACGATCCCGATAGGAAGCTGGGCGTCAGTTATATCGGGTGATCCTTTTGCCACATCTTTAATAATGATAAAACCCCTGTAAGAACGGAAGAGGGTTCTCAGCCATTGCTTTTTACCTAAGGCCACCCTGGCCGAAAGTCCCAATGCTGATCCTTGGTATAGTCTGTAATTTGGATCATACTCATATCTATCGACCAATTCATCATAGATCGGGCCTATCTCGTCCAGATCTTGCTGTAATATCCTATAGGTCTCTTCTACCGGAGAATGGGCCTGTGACCTGACCCAACGAGATGCTGCCCAGATCAAATGTACACCAGGGTGATCTGGGAATTGTACTCTTGCCTCGCTTAATATGTTAACTGCCTTATCAAATTCATAGTTATAGAATGCATGAACTCCCTTTTTTACAAGAGTGTCTCCCTTATAGTAATCATCTGCGTGGAGGATCGATATATAAAAAACCGCAATCGTAAAGCGGAGGATCGTGAACAAGTGGTGTGCTACTCTTATAATTTTTTGAAGATATGATAAATATCTATGAATCCTGGGATGATAGGATCAACCAGCCTTTGGATTCATTGTTCTCTGGCTTGATCTCTAAACTTTTTTCCCATGAGGCTCTGGCTAATTGTTTTTCACCCATTTCCCAGTACGTAATGCCTATACCCATATAGGCACTGGCATCATTGGGTATCAATTCAAGGACCTCCTGAAACGCGATAAGGGACTCATTATACATATTCTTTCCCCTATAAAATTTGCCTAATACCCCCATAGCTCCAGGGAGCCATGTCGTGGTATTATTATTTACAGACAATGCATTCTTGAAGGCCTGGCGCCCCATAGTGGGATTACCTATACGATTGTACTCAACGGCCAAAACATAATATGTCTGTGGCAACAGGGTCTTGACGATTGGATCATTTGGTCTATAGTGCAGAAGGTCTTCCCAAGATGCGGCGGTCCTCCCCCACTCATAGGCATTAAAATAACTAAGACCTTGCATATACCTAAAATCAGAATTATCTGGGTCTATATAAACAGCATCACTATAGGAAAGAGCGGCATAGACATAACGACCCTGTTCAAAATATAGGTCTGCCAAGGACACATGTGGTTGTATATCCTTTGGGTTCAGTTTGATGGCTCGTTGAAATGAACGTTTTGCGTCTTCTGTACGTCCTAATTTGAGATGATTTTCACCAATAAGTTGAATAAATCCAGTGTGCGTTGGATATTTCTCACTTGCCTCCTGGGCCTTGTTCAGTGCTTCCGTATAATCACCTGATGCCATTGTCTCTCTTATTAAATTGATCTGTTGTGCAGGACCATCGGGTGCCTTTGAAGATGAATATCCCAGCACATCCCTACTTAACTGCTTCTGCTCTTCCGTTGTAACGAACATGGACATTGCGTCAATGGTGGCCTGGTGGTTCGGGTCTAGATACAGCGCCTCTTCAAATGCATACTTTGCCTTTTGATATTCACCCAGGTCAGCATAGAGGGTCCCGAGAAAGAAATGCGCATCAGGATTGTATGGATTCTTACTCACCTCTCTCAGATAGATCTCTTTGGCTGAGTTGTGGTCCCCATTTGCCTGGTAGTGCATTCCCAACTGCCGTTGTACATATAGATTATCTGGATTCATCCTAGATTCTTTTTCAAAATCTTCCGTGGTGAAAAATGGCTTGGACTCAAGGGCGACTAGTTGTTTTTTGGGCTCATTATCATAAAAGTATCGTGTTGCACGGGCTAGTTCCTTATTTGAGGCTTGCAATTCTCCTGTCAGATTGAATAGTTCATCTGCATATGCGGCGGTATTGAAACGGTTTGTCTTTGCTGGCTGTTTATTCGCATCAGGATCATCCTTGCTAGTATCACTCTTCTCTGCTTCAGAGGCTGGATCTGATCTTTTCTTCTTTTTCCTCTTCTTCTTTTTTTTCTTCTTCTTACTGGAGGATTCTTCTTTTTCAGAGGACTTTTTCTTTTTCTTCTTCCTTTTCTTCTTCTTTTTTTGCTCAGAGGATGATTCAGCATATAGGAATCCCGTCTCAGACATAGGCATACTGCCTAATAGAAAGAGTAATAGTAGAAGATATTTTATGAATTTCATGAAGTCATATTCTCGAATTACAGAGCAATATTACACATTTTGACCATTATTGGAAGCATTTTATTTTAAAAGCACGGTTTTCATTTTTCGATCAATAACACCAAACATCGATCACATTTTTTCCATGCCACCTATCTTGCAACAGGCGGGTAGGGCCTCATAGGCATCAGAGTTGGCACTGGTCTCATTTGCCTGATATCCCAGATCAGAAATGGCTCTTTCGATCTTAGCAAGGTCTGTCTTCTCAGAGTTGAAGGATACCTGAGTGGTCTTGGTGGCCAGATCGACAGTTGATCTGCCCACTCCCTCCAATTTTCCCAGCCCCATCTCTATGGTCTTCTGACACATCCCACACTGAATGGTCGGGGTCATCACTGTGACACTGATATTCTCTTCACCACATCCAACGTAAAGGGAAAGAGACAACAACACCATTAGCATGCGATATCTCATTATTATTCCTCCTCTTTCTCTTATTAACAAAACCTTATTTGACCAACTGTACTAGTTCCTTGAAGGTGTCTCCACTGGCATGCTCTTGGATATTAAAGAGTAGCATCTCTACCGTTGTCAAGAAGCCTCCGTTATTTCTGATCCTATCCAAGGCAATCCGGTGATTATTTGGATCCCTGGAAGAAACGGCATTGGTCACTACCTCAACATGTTGCCCTCTTCTAATCAGGTCCCTCTCTGTCTGGTAGACACAGACATGGGTCTCTATCCCCGCAAGGACAACCCCATCGGACCCATCAAAAGTGCCACTACGCGACATGAAGGCTGGATCACTTGCGCATGAGAATGAGGTCTTTGGGATTGGCTCGACACCATCAAGAAGCGAACGGATCGGTTCGATCGTTGGACCAAGTTTCTCTGGGACCTGCTCTGTCAATAAGATGGGCAACTCAAATAATTTAAATCCTTGAATGAGGATCTCAAGGTTTCTTAGAAAGGTCTCTCTATCATGAACAACAGGAAATAATTTTTCCTGTACATCGATCACAACTAAATAGGGATTCTTCATGAATCAATCAAAATCAAATTTAAACTCTTTTATTAGGTTCCAATCATCTATCTCATCTGGAACATATGCCAAAGCTACGGATGAAAATCCAATGGTCACATCTAAACTAATATCCTTAATTGCATATTTAGCGTTCCTCACATCACCATAGGCAAGGCTCAGGTGCGGATCGAACCTATATTCACGAACATGCTCGAGTGGCCCTGTCATACGCTTTTGAAATGCGCCAAGATGGATATCTCTGTCAACTTCCACATACAATGATCTCCAGGGTGGGGTCCCTCTGGTTATTTTTCTGATATTTGATGTTAATCTTCCTTGGACAGAGGCCTCATGCCCAAAAAATTCAAACAGCGGCTCGGGATCTACATTCACCCTTCCAAATAGTGTTACGTGAGGCTCAAAGGGCCTCGATCCATTTTCTAAACTCAATCTATCGATGATCTTTTTATATTTCATGCGGTCCTCCCTATCAGGAAGTAACCATATGGACCAAGGGTGGTTCATCAGTCTAATATTCTTTTTATCTCGTCTATCCTCTTATTCGCCTCTTCTAATTCTTTTTCCATATCCGTCTTGGGACGTTTTTTTGGTGGATTAATGATCCTCTTTCTTGCAAATCGTATTTCACGTCCAAGTGCCGGATCCTTGGACAGTACCTCGTCCAGGTGACCCAGATGATCCTTATTGCCATGGCTGGCAAGAGCATATATCGCTCGCCTTCGAACATCTCTTGAT
>CALCSS010000204.1 GCA_937893835.1 uncultured Fidelibacterota bacterium | reverse complement strand
GGTTTGGCGATTCACAATGAGTATATTGCTTTTGCAGGAGATCAGCTAGGTGTCTATCTTTATACGTATACACCAGACCCGTTCAACCTTGAGTTGATCTCGAGGATCGATACAGAGGGAAATGCAGAGAAAGTGCACATGACCGATGGTGGTATTTTTGTCTCATGTGATGATGCGGGTGCCTACTATATTCCAATTGAAAGTTTTTCTGGTGATGGTCCATCGTACCGTTTTGCCGAGGACCTTACCGTCGATCATATTGCGGTGAAGGATGAGATTGCATCTCTCTCATTAGGGGCAAAGGGTATTGCATTGTATGATATATCTGATCCAACACAACCTGAGGAGAAAGGTATCTTTCCAATTGGCTATACCTACAGAACCGTATTCTGGAAAGATAGACTACTAGCATGCACACGTGAGGGCATACAGGTGGTAAAAATAGAAAGATAATTAATCATAATAAAGATCGAGGATAGAATAAAATGAAACAGGCGGTGATTATTGCCAGCTTAATATCGTATTTGTTTTCAATTGGGTTTGATACTCAGAGTGGTGCTCCCATTCGTCAGGGTGTGCATATCGAGTGGTACAGGACCGTTGCCCCAGGCAATGATGGCGAGGCCATTTTTGTATGGTCAGACACTCGTTTTGGGATGCGTAACATATTTGCTCATAAGGTCAATAATGAGGGTGAGTTACTTTGGGGAGACGAGGGAGCAGTTGTAACAGACCTACCTGGAAGACAAGAAGACCCGGTCGCAATCACCGATGGTACTGGAGGAATCTTTGTGGCGTGGGTTGACTATCGTTTTGATGAGCAAGGTGACATCTATTTTCAGCATCTGAATAATAATGGTGAGACTCTAATGGATGATAATGGGGTAGCACTTGCACAAGTAGTAGGAAAGCAGATTACCATAAATATGTGCACGGATAGCCTTGGTGGTGTGTTTGTGGCATGGCAAGACAAGCGAAGTGGAATAGATGATGACATATACGGTACCCACGTATCTGCAGATCATGATATCGTATCACCTGGAACCGGTATTCCCATTGTTATTGAGGGTGGAAATCAAAATGCAAAGACCATTGAATATGCCGGAGGTTCTGAGGTCTTCATTGCCTGGGCAGACTTTCGAGAGGGCGCAAATGCGGATATCTATGGACAACGTCTGAATACCTCTATGGAGGGCTTATTTCAGGATAACGGTCTGCCTCTGGCCGCAACTGATGAGCAGGAGCTGAAGCCACGTGCAACATTTGTTCAAGGAAATACTTCATTCATTGCATGGAAAGAGGGAGATGAGAATTCAAAGGTCTTTTATCAGTTTATCGATGAAAATGGCCTAGTGTTTGATAGTCCGAAGGCAATCTCGGAGAATGATGCTTTACAGACATCGCCAAGAGTAAAGAGAAGTAGCGCTGGTGAGGTCTTCGTTAATTGGAAGGATCTTAGGGATGACCCGATCAATGGCGACCAATATTTTCAAAAGATCGATGTGAACGGTGATAGGCAGTGGGATAATGGTATTCGAATAGATCCAGTTGATGATGTCGATTTTAGCGCAAGGTTTTCTGCAGGAATGGATGGTGACCTGAATGTCATTTGGGAGAGAGGTACCTTTCCAGATGTAGATATCCTCTATCAGAACATTGTGTCCAATGGGAGTTATGGCGTAGATCAACCTGTTATCATATCTGACGCACCGGGATATCAGTACGCACCGATACTCATTGGTAACACCCAGAGCGGGCTATTTGGTGTTTACGGTGACCAAGGCTCGGGCAGCATTGATCTCAAAGTTCAGAAGATCGGATCAGATCTCACACCACAGTGGGAAGGAAATGGGATTACTGCAATGCTGGGACTGGATGGTGATGTGAACTATACCAATACCTATGAAATTGATGAGGAGGATCTATATCTGGTCTGGGAGGATAATCGAGCGACCAAGAAGCTATATGGCTCCCGTGTCACTGGACTGGAGATGCAGCACACAAATGGCAAGCAATTGACCTTTAGCGATAATTCATCCTCAGAGACGGATTTCTCTACCCCTGAGGTAATTAGTACGCCCAACGGGCTATATACAGCAACATTTGATGGGTCATCATCACCGAAGTTCATTAGGGTCAATAGGTTGGACGAGCAGTTGAATAATGTATGGGATTCTTCCGGTGTCGCACTCAATGCAGTGTTTGACATGCGTGGTGTTCTTTTGACCGAAACGACTGATGGAGTGGGATGTTTTTGGTCAGAGAGTCGTGGATTCAACTATGACATCTACTATCAAGAGATTGATATGGATGGCAATTTGACGCTTGATAGTGAGGGAGTGGAGCTGGTTGACTCAAATGGAGATGATTATGTAATGGCTGTATTGCCAACCCCTGATGAAAAATTTATGATATTCTGGATGGAAGATGCCTGGCCTGCTGCATCACTCAAGTTCTCAAAGATAGATGAGCAAGGTAATACTGAGATAGGTTGGAATCCCAATGGGAATTCTCTAAGCAATTCTTCTTCTGACTCTAGACATTTACAGGTCAAACCAGTGAGTGATGGGAGTGGTCTTCTTGCCGTTTGGATCCAAGATGGCAATTTCTCCGATATCTATACTCAATTGATCGATTGGGATGGCAATGTCTCATGGAACGAAGGTGGTGTACCTATTGTTGAGGCAGACAATGATCAAGTAAATGCCACCTTTCAATTCAATGAGGATGGATCCCATGCCCTC
>CALCSS010000203.1 GCA_937893835.1 uncultured Fidelibacterota bacterium | reverse complement strand
AAATTTTACTATAATGACGTACCGGGTGTGGCTGGTATGGATACCACGTACCTCGATGGTGCAAAGACCCCAACTGAAATGGGCTTCTACGTCCAAGACAAGATGGAGTTTGATGACCTGGTCGTTAACGTTGGTTTGAGGATAGATAAATTGGATCCGTCCGAAACTGCCCCCGACAACGCGAACGATCTTCAATTTTATGATGTCTCGAAGTATGTAGATCCTCAGTCATGGAAAGAGGTTGAGGCCTTCACAGAGATTCAGCCACGTATTGGAATATCGTTCCCATTCACGGACAGGACCAATGTCTATGGATACTACGGTACATTCTCTCAGCTGGTGGACCTTAACTCTATGTACTTTACCGCCATGGACTACAGACAACAGATGAACACAGGTGGATACTTTTACATCACCCCTGTTGGGTTTGGTCTAGAGCCGGTTCGCACAACACAGTATGAGATAGGCTTCAAGCAGGCCATCTCGAATGATGCTGCGCTAAAGGCCACATGGTTCTATAAGAATCAAAAAGGTTTGATACAGGCTGACAGGGTGGAAGAATACTTAGGTGATCTGGATGGAGCATATAACTATGTTCGCAACGGTGACTTTGCTACGACCAAGGGTCTTGAACTTTCTCTTGGGATACGCAGGACCAATGGTCTGGCCGTTAATATGAACTATACCATATCACAGGCCGAGGGTACCGGTTCCGGACGATCCAGTTATTTGGCTGCCCTAGACAGACAGTCCGAGCCTCCACTGATGATCAATCCACTTGACTTTAACCAGGCACACTCTGGTTCTGTGAATTTGGATTATCGCGTGAGTGGCACCAACAGCCAACTTGATGGCTTGGGTTCAAACCTACTGTTCACTTTTAATAGTGGTCATGCATTCACATATGTATATAGACCGATTGGTGGGCAGGTAAGCGCATTTGATGCGGGTGTGGACTATATGAATGACACTCGATCAAGACAGGCGCTTGAGCCTATTGGCTCTTCGACCACTCCTTGGGTATACAATCTTGATCTCAAGATGGACAAGCGATTTGATATTGGCGGATATGGATTGACTGTTTTTGCAAGGGTCAACAATCTTCTTGATAGAAGAAATTCTTTGAATGTCTATCAGGCAACAGGTTCTGCCTCTGATGATGGATTCTATGGAAATGCGGTCTATTCAGCATCCTTCATAGAACTATACGGCCAAGACCCAGATGGGGATGGCGTTACTGATTACGAAGAGATGTATCGAGCTATTAACATAGACAATGACGAATCATATAGAACAGAGGTGGGCGGAAGACTTATCAGCGCACCTCGTCAAGTGTTCTTGGGATTTTCAGTTGATTTCTAAATAATAATTAAAAGGATAGGAATAATATGAAATATCTTCAATATGTGGTGATCGGGGCATTGGCCATGACCAGCGTCTTTGCGGAAAAACTTCCAGAGGATCAATCCTGGAATAATTTCCAATTTGCACCAAAGCTGGCCGGTGACGCACCTGCTTACTCATTGATCAACATAGGTAACTTTGGTTATTGGCAGAAGTACGACGCTACCTCTGCACACACCCCCTCTGGCAACAGTGGAGGTATCTACCCAAGAGGCACAGCGGCCAATATTTATTTGGATGGTGTCCTCGTAGGTGGCTACACGGGTGGGAACCTTCTACACGTTTCTGGTACCATATACTCTAACGGCCTAGTATCTGGCTATGTAGATGATGCTGGTAACCTCCAGCAAGGCGGAGACGTAAGGCTATACAGGATCAGAAAGGGTTGGGAAACCCTGACGGTTGATCAGGTAAGGCAAGATGCAGCAGAGATATATGAGACATCGGTCTCAGGCGTGTCTGATGCACAGATACAGGCAGTTCTAGACCAATACGAAGAGGACTGGAACAATTGGCCAACGCACCTTGGCGCACCATTCTACGATCTTGACAATGATGGTGTCTATGACCCAGCAGATGGTGAGACCCCTGGTGTTGCCAATGCTGATCAGGTGATCTGGTATGTTGCCTCCGATGCAGACGTGGGAACCACATCTGCCTTGTATGGATGTACCCCCATTGGTGTTGAGATTCAATATACCCTATGGGGATATAACCAGCCTGGAGCGGCACTTGGACAGATAGTGTTCAAGAATGTCAGGGTCATCAATAAGGGTGGCGCTGACCTGACGGATGCCTACATATCACTCTGGTCAGACCCAGATGTCGGCGACTACACAAATGACTTTGTTGGTGTTGATACGACACTCAGTCTCATGTTCTCTTACAACGGAGTTGCAGACGATGGTGACTATGCCGCATACGGTCTAGCTCCAGCTGCGGTTGGATATGACTTTTTTGCTGGTCCCATTGTCGAGAGTCCTGGTGATACAGCAATATTTGATTTGAAGAAGAAGCCTGGTTATAGAAACCTACCAGCCTCAAGTTTCGGTTACTTCGTGGCGGGTGGTGTCTACTCTGACCCTGGCCCCTATGGTGACACCGAGGCTGCAAGAGAGTACTATAATCTAATGAAAGGTTTCGCGCCAACGGACGACCTTGATAATCCAACTGCATGGATCGACTCCTCAAGTGGAACCGCGGTAACTACGAAGTTCCCACTAGCAGGTGATCCAGTGACTGGAGAAGGTGACTTGGATGCAAACCCTGCAGATAGGCGGATGCTTATTAACGCAGGACCATTTACCTTGGCCGTGGGCGACACTCAGGATGTTGTTACTGCTGTCATTGGAGGTATTGGTGATAGTTATTTAACATCTGTTACGGATGTCAAGAACACGGACGCGGTTGCTCAGACATTGTTTGACGATCTTTTCCAGTCTGTGCCTTCTTCTCCTCCAGCGCCGGTTGTTGAGGCAACACCATTCGAGGATCAGGTTCTACTTGACTGGTCTGGCCTTGCTTCCGTTTCCGCGACAGAAAGTTCAAACATATCAGGTTACGCATTTGAGGGATATAATGTATATCAACTTCCTAGTGCAACCTCAACAGCTGGTGAGGCTGTTAGGATTGGTACATATGACCTGAACAATGGTGTGCAGACCATCATGGGAAATATTTTTGTTCCTGAATATGGAACCACTGTTGAGATCCCTGTACAGTATGGTCTGGATAAAGGTGTAAAGAGACAATTACTCATATCTGAAGATCATTTAACAGGCGGTCCGCTCTATCCAGGGTCTGAATATTATTATGCTGTGACAGCGTACAACCACAATGCCGAACCCCCTCTGATCGAGGACAAGGCACTGGAGACAGCTCTCACTCCTATATATGTAAGGCTTCAGCCTGCTGATTTTGGAACGCGCTACTCATCCACTGCGGGTGATGGACTAGAGATAACTCACACTGGCCCTGGTCAGGGAGAGGCCTCTGCCACGGTCACAAATCCAGCGGCATTGACCGGCGATACATATAGAGTAGGTTTTGTTGCAGACACATCCTATGCGCATCTCTCAGGAGATACCATTAGCGGAGTCTTGTGGACATTGGACAATACGACAACAGGAGAAAAGGTTGTCAATCTATTCAAACAAGGATCAAACCAATTGGACTCAGACCAGCCCATCGTTGATGGTGTTCAGGTCATAGTCAGTGGTCCTTTACCTAATACTATAATCGAGATCGATGAATATGCGTCATGGCCGAGCAATGCAACGCTTGTCGATGGTAGCACCGATTCTCATCTAGCACCAAGTCTTTCCCAGACAGGTAACATATGGGATAACAGAGCAGGCGCTGTCAATCAAGCTCCTTATGCAAGGGACTATGACAGATTCGGTTTTTGGGGCTTTGATGATGTCGTCCTTGATTTTGGAGACTCTTCTCTTAGTTGGGAATACTACAGTGGTTGGATGCATATCGACTCTACAGAGGGATCTGCAACATTTGGGGATCCCGTCTATCAGCCTTTTGCGGCCTATAGGGTCAAGCCATTTGGTGGAGACACCATTAGGTTGTTCGCTGGATTCTGGGATTCAAACCATGATGGTAAATGGAGTTGTAACTCTGAGGTTGATGAGACCGGTGAGACCGTATTCGATTGGGTCTGCCCAACGTATGGTACAGAGGCTTGGGAGCCGATCTATTTGATCCAGGGCTATGATACAGATGGAAATGAGGTCAGTTATGATCCGGCTCAAGAGGCCACTTACATCCAGATGGCGTTAAACCCAACGGCAGATCAAGAAGGCTACGATGGTCTTAATCTGGCATCAAACTCAACCTGGGGTAACGCAGCAGGTGATATTAATTACCCATTCATGACGGCCGCACTTCTTGGTGCCTACTATGGTCCAAATGAGGCTGGAAGTTATGTTGAGGGTTCACCTGAGGGTGGAGCCGCGGCACTACCACAGGCTGGTAATTATGATAAGTATGGTACCGTCCTTACGGTAAGCCACTACTACATATTCCAGACAGCAAAGGGTAACACGACCGATGACATATTTGAGTTTACGACAACAGCAAACACATCAAATGATAGTCTAGTGACAGCAGATCTAGAGAGGATCAATGTTTTCCCAAATCCATACTATGCTTCTAATAGTCAGGAGACGAATAGATTTGATCATTTCGTGACATTCAATCATCTACCAGATGACCAAACAGATGTTTCGATCAAGATCTATAGTATAGACGGTGTGTTGGTAAGAACACTTGAGTCCGTGGCAAATGAAAATCAATATCTGCAGTGGGACCTTAGAAACAACAGCGACCTTCCAGTTGCAAGTGGTCCCTATGTAGCACATGTGAATACTGCACATGGCGAGAGGATATTGAAGTTGTTCATTGTTCAAAGAAATCAAGTTGTTCAATACTATTAATCAAATTTGATAACGGAGATAAAAATGATGAAAACACTTAAAATAGTTTTAACATCTGTTACAACAATTGCTGTTCTGGTCGGTGGTGATGAATCACGGATCGGGACCAGTGGTGGGAATCAGGTTTTGGTTCCAGTTGGGGCCAGGGGCATTGCGTTGGCAGGTTCTGAGCGTGTTTATTCAAGCGGTCTGGAGTCTATCTATTGGAATCCTGCTGGTCTGGCTAGAAGCCAAAGTCCAACGGTGATTGCGAGTAGCATGGACCTGTTCAATGATGTAGGTGTCAATTACTTTGGCGCCTCTGGAAACTTCGACAAGCTTGGAATGTTGGGAGTTACCGTCAAGTCAATTGACATGGGTGATATTCCTGTCACGACCGTTGAGGATATGGATGGTCTAGGAGGTGGTACCTTCAAGCCTACTTTGACAACAATGGGACTGACCTATGCGAACTCCTTCTCTGATAGAGCATTCTTCGGAGTTACAGGTAAGATCGTATATGAGAGCATTCCTAGGGCGACCGCAAGTGCCTATGCATTGGACATTGGTGTTCAATATACTGGCGTTGCTGGTGTTGATGGTCTTGGACTTGCTCTGGTGCTTAACAACCTAGGTACAGACATGCATTACTCAGGTAGTGGTCTTACCAGTCAAGCAACCAGCGGAGATGGCATATCGGACTTTCTGAATAGAGAGGCATCGTATGACAAGCTTCCATCGACATACAACATGGCTCTTTCATACAATGTTGCTGGTGCGATTTTGGGAATGACCTACACAAGCCACAACTTTTCCTATGATGAATTGAACATGGGTGGAGAATATACATTGAACGATATGTTTCACGTGCGAGCCGGAGTTACTACGCCGATGTTGGAAGAGGATTCAGCCAACGATGGTGAAACCCTGTACAGCATGAACTTTGGCGCTGGCTTGAAATATAGTCTCTATGGTGTCAACCTAGTTGTAGACTACACAATGAGAAATCAGAGTGATTCATTCAATACAAGCAATGTATTTAGCCTAGGTCTAGTATTCTAAAGACAAAAAAATGATAAAAAGAAAAGGGCATATTTTTTATGCCCTTTTTTTTATTCAAAAATATTGGTAAGCATTTGGTAGAGCTCTGGGTTCGGCATGTTCTTACCCAGATATATCTCATTTTCACCTCTTTGCAATATCATTTCCCAGTGTAGGTGTGATCCTGCCCTGGAACCGAGTGTGCTCTCTCTCATTCCCGTATTACCAGACTTGCCGATCAATTGTCCTCCTTTGATCATGGAGCCAGACCTAAGGTCCTTTTCAATATGTGAGAGGTGGGCATAGATGGTGATGGTCCTGAACCCTGGAACAAGCTCAAATCCATGGTCCAAAAACACAGCCTTACCCAGAAGAATACTATTAAATATATCGGATGGCGTGTTACCAACCTTCGCACTGGTCTCAAGAAGATTTTCCCTGAAGTCAGCAGGCACCTCCTCATAATGTTGATCTGAGCGAATGACGATCCCATCAGCCACTGCATTTACAGGTGTTCCCCAATTGGCAAAAAAATCAATGCCTCTGTGTGTCCCACTTCTATAGTCTCTGGGTGCATTCGGGAGACGCATTGTGCGCTTTGGAACGGGTACACTCTCACACGGTAGGGTCAGCCTCAATGAGTCCACCCACTCTGGGTCAAAGTCGCTCAGGGTCTGGGTTGTTTCAACGCCTGAACTTTTTATCGATGATAATACCGCTATAGGAGAGTTCTTTGGAAGGTCTGCTATCTGGCCATTCATAAGCCCAATTACAGACAAAAGAAAAAAATTGAATTTCATTTATTTAGTAAATATTCAAGCCCCTTGACAGAGGCCTCTACAGGCGCGCCTGTAAAATCCTTTATATTATCTGCGATCATGATCGAATCCTTTGCATCTGTTCCAAAAGAATAGCCACTGTCGAAGTATATTGCGGCTGTCTTGATATCGATGAGCTTGATCGTCTCCAAGATCGTATGATCGCTTCTTCCCCACGATGTTGGAGTGAACAGTATTCCATCTGCCCAGTTTCGATTTCTCTGTAAAACATTGATAGCTTGAAACTGCTTATGAGTTTGAAAGGTCTTAATGTTAATATCCTGTGTTCTTGAAAAGGTTCTTATCTCCCTGTTCAATTTGTCCAGTGTAAGGCGATCATTGTTCTTTGAGGACCTGAGGCCTAGGAGGTTCAGGTTTGGACCCTGTAAAATTAAAATGTTCATTGTAGCGGAATTAGGTTTCCAATAATATAACCAATGATCATTCCAATAAGAAGCGCTAGCGTCATTATGCGTCCCTTGGCCAGTTGTGTGGCATAGCCCTTTTTTATTGCGATACCAGACACCAGTGTTCCCAATGCGTTCAAGACCCAGAATATTGGAATAGAGACAATTTTAATGATCATTGGTCCTATCACGGGAATCGTTGCTATCAAGATACCAAGTCCTGCAAATATCTCTGTGAAAATGCCAATGATAAATGCGGCAAAGACTATTAATTTTTTATCTATTCCATAGTAGAGGGCCAGAAAGATCAGAGCAACTATGAACATCCATATGAATATTTTATTTCTGTATGTTGATAGTATGGATATTTTGCTCATATTGTTTTGAATCTTATGTGGTAAACTATACAGGACAAGGATTTTCCGATACTACCCGTTGCCCCACTAACCAGATACACTGTCTATTGTCTCGAATACTTTAGAATTGTACTGTATCCGTAGAATTGATCAGATTCGTCCTTACTGGTTATTATCGTTAAAGAACCATCATCTACTTCAATGGTCCCGTAGGTGGTGTCAGACTCTACGATTATTGTTACATATGCTTCGTCCGAGTACCATACGCCGCGTCCAGTTTTTTTGATTCCATCATTTGTCACATTATAAACGATGGCCCCAGATTCGTCAAAGGTTAGGGTTTCGATATTTTTTTCATCTTTATATACGATGGTTATCTCTTCTCTAGCGGCCTTTGTTATGGTCGTCATGGATTGAAAGATCCACTCTCCCATTAGAGTTGAATTATTTATCTGGGGGTACGAGACCGTGATAAAAACCAGGAAGAGGGGAGCAATAACTTTATTCATAATTTGTTTTTTTAGAATATTGATGATCATCAATTTAAAAAAACTATGATTATTTGTCTATTTGAATCCTTGCCCAGACCGGAATGGGACCCACGGTGACCTTTGCCAACATTATTTTCTTGGTTTTAGATCTGGTTACCCATAATTCTCTTGTGGTTTCTGTGGCAATTATGTTATTCATGAAATGATCATTGGTCTTTATGTATCGAGTAGAATCCATAATATCAATATCAAATCTATAATGATCACATAATATGGAATCTTCTCCATTCCATTTGTTTGACGAATCAGCCCAAATAAATCTCGCACGTCCCAGGCTTCCCTCATGTTCATAATCAAACCATTTTGTATCTAATTGTTCTTTGTCATGTGTTCTCACCATTTCCAATAATGTAAAAATAGTATATGTATTGTTTGGTATTTTGATCTTATCATTATTGCTGTATGTGATATATCCCTCAGGATCCACAGTTCCAGATAAAGTTTCCTTGTATGAGCCCTGCCTTATGTTCTTCTCCCAGCTCTGTATTGAGAGATCTTTTTGGTCAAACGTTGTCATATATTGGTTGTTTGTAGGCCATATCATATCAAAGATACCACGATTCTGTGTTTGGAAATCTATGCTTGTAGAATCGCCTATGAGGTTCACATCTGCTGCATGAAAGCCCCATATTGAAACTGAATATTGCTGACCAAAGGCTTTATAAAATAAAAACAAAAATAATAAGATCCTTCTCACGGTTTCCATGAGAATTTTCCTAGAATGCCCAAGACCCCGATCAGCGGAATATAGACCGGCTGTAACACTGCCCAAGAACAATATGCAAGGATGTCCATCTCCCTCTCAAATAATTTGCCCCCAAGAAAGATCACGAGAGCATCTAAAAACAACTTGATGGAAAAAAGGATCACCCATGCCTTTCCCAGTAAGAATGAGGACAGGATCAATAGATTATAAATCATCATCGTCAGTAAAAATCCAAAAAAAAGCGGAGCATCATAAAAGTTCATTTTCGCATTTGATGACCACCTCACTCTTTGATGGAAAAAAGAACTCACACTTTTCATTGGTGATGTCTTCACAAATGAATTTGGATCTATATGAACATAACCATTTTTCAATTTAGATATGGTCTGAACTAGATACATATCATCTCCAGATATTCTATTACTGACACTTTGAAAACCGTTTATCGCTTCAAAATCATTTTTATAAAGAGCCAGGTTTTGACCTGTTCCAGACCAGAAGGAGCCCCATCCAGCCACCCCAGCATTTGCAATGATGATACTAAGAAAGTCCATCCTTTGGTATCGGTCAAATAATGAAGGATTTTCCTGGTCAATCTCTGAAAATCCAATAGAAATACAATTCTTATTCATTACACTATATGCCATGCTAGAAACCCAAAGCTTACCAACACGACAATCAGCATCAGTCAAAACAATGATATCTCCTAATGCAGTTTCTATCCCTTTGGTCAATGCATTCTTTTTTGGGGTCATTTCTTTAGATCTTTCGTTTATTGAGACAATTTTTATGAATGCATAATTGTCACTTGACTCATTTAAGATATCCAAGGTTGAGTCAGTTGACCGGTCATTGACAATGATGACCTCCAATTTATCAAGGGGATATTCCTGAGCGACCAGGTCACTGATCAAGGCTGGAATTTGATCCTCTTCGTTGCGCGCTGCAATTACGACCGAGACCTTGGGAAGCGTATCATAGGACTCAACCTCCATTACCTTATGTCTAAATAGTCCTGATAGTATGATTATGATGAATAGCGCATAGCATGTGATGCATATCAGAATGAAATAAGACATTATCTATATGTTCAGGAGAAGACCCGCTATGACAAAGTAAAGCAGAACACCGAGTATGTCTATGCTTGTTGTCACAAATGGGCCGGTCGCGACCGCCGGATCTATATCTAGTTTTCGGAGGATAAGGGGGGTAAAAGACCCAACGGCAACAGCAATGAGCATTGAGAAGGTAATACTTAATCCGACCACCAGACCAAGCATTGGGTCGGTATCCATGAATCTAAGATTTGCAAAAAGTCCAAGCATCACACCATAAAGCACTCCCAAGATCAACCCAACCCTTAGCTCCTTTATCAATATCCTAAGCTCATTTCCAACTTCTATTCTACCGGTGGCCATTCCCCGTACTATTATCGTTGAGGACTGGGTACCAATATTGCCACCCATTCCAATTATTACAGGTATAAATGCAGCGAGGGCAATAATGCTCTCAAGCATGTGTTCGTAGGAACCAATAACGGATGCTGCAACAACACCACCTATCCAGCTTGCGAAAAGCCAAGGCAGGCGAACCTTTGCGTTTTCCCAACTTGATTTTAATAGGATCTCCCTATCTTTACCTGCTCCAGCCATTTGGAGGAAATCTTCTGTAGCCTCTTCTCTTATCACATCAACAACATCATCAACGGTGACTATTCCAAGAAGTTGATCGTGACCATCCACAACCGGTACTGCTAGGTAATTGTATTGTGCCACAATTTGAGCTACATCCTCTTGATCTGTTTCTGGCCTTACAGAATGAACGCGTCTTACCATGAGGTCTTTTAGCATTGTATTGGCGGGTGTTGTTGCCAGAGTTCGAAGAGAGGCAACACCAACAAGTGAGTTATCCTCATTTGTTATGTAGAGATAGAATACCATTTCAGCATCTTGTTGATCCTGGAGAGTGCGTAGCGCCTCCCCACAGGTAGTCTCCTGGTATAGGGTAAACACATCTGTGGCCATCATCGCCCCGGCTGAATCCTCGGGGTACCCCATGATCTCCTCAATTTCTTCCTGCTCTTCCTTTTTTAGTAGATCAATGACTGATTTTGCCTGCGACTCTTCGAGTATCCCCAAAATATAACTTTGATCATTGGTAGACGCGTTTTGTATCAAGTCAACAATACGGTCTGGGTTCTCGACATTTAATAATTTTTCAATGATCGTATCGTCTAACTCAACTAGGAACTCTAGTGTATGATCAACTCCCTGCATAAGACTGAAGACCTGTACTTGTTCATCATCGTTAAAGTGTCTAAAGACAACCGCTAGATCAGCGGGGTGTGTCTTGCCAATAAGCTTTAAGAGGTTGGTCTCAGCATGACGACGCAAAAGGCGTCCAAAGGTGTCTCTGAGTATGGTTATCTCATGTTTGAACAATTCTTTTCTCATTAGCTCTATTCCCTACCTCTGTTGACCCCCTTGAAACCTATGACCACTGCATATACTGCTAATAAAATGAACCAGGGTGCCACATGCCCATGAAATAGATAAAACGTATTATGTTCTATATCAACAAACGAAAAGAACATGGCCATGGTATTATTAATGCTGTGGAGAACTAACGAAGGGATCACAGACCCGGTCCTCCAAGCAAGAAAACCCAAAAGAATTCCTAAGATATAAATTTGTATGAACCAGTATGGATTCATGTGGATCATCGCAAAAAATAAAGCAGTCACAAGAACAGCGCGTGTCACATCCTTCCAGTGTTCTTCAAGAACCTGTTGAAAAAATCCTCTAAAAAGCAATTCCTCACCTAGTGGAGCTATAATAGAGACCGCAATAAACAATAAGACAAATCCCATTAGACTCTCAGGTTGTAGTAGACCATTAAGGTCTAAAATATATTCAGGCGCAGGTAGGAAGCTGTTAATGATCCTATCTAGTTCATCAGATATAATGATGATCCCTAGTGATAAATATATAGTTGAGGTCAAAAGACTGGCCTTGATCGGTCTTAATCTCAGTCTTTTAGCTATTGGTTCCTTTCGTGACCTGAGAAACAATAAAAGGGGTACAAGCATAAAACCCTGACCAACAATAAAAGAGATAAAGGTATATGGTTGTTGTGGTAGGTCTGGATTAGAGAGGCCAATTCCTAAGACCAATGCTCCTGCAAAAAATGCGGAAAAAAGTGAAGCAATGACAATGCCGAAGGCTGCTCTTGTGCTCAGTGTATTGTTCATAATGGTCAGGCTCTTTGTGTTCCATTTTTAGAAATTACAGTATTCATTTCAAATTAAGAAAAGTTTCATTTGGTCAGGGTTTTGAATTTATATCTCCAACGGGAATTATTGATCTTTGGTCATCACATATATTAAGATGGAAGCCGCAGACGCCAGGTTTAGTGATTCACCCTCTCCTAATCGTTTGATAGTTATGTGGTGTTGAACCATTTCGTTTGTTTCTCTTGAGATTCCATGAGCCTCATTGCCCAAGACAACAATATATTTTTTTGGAAATTCAAATTTTGAAACATCTTCACCTTCTTTAGAACCTGCGAGTATGGAATGGGTTTTGAGAAATTGTTTTAATTGTACATTATTATGTATCTTTAATCCAAAGTGTGCACCCATTCCCGCGCGAACTGTTTTGGGGTTATATGGATCAACCGATTCGGGGGAAATGGCTAAGTTATCTATGCCAAACCAAGATGCTGTTCTTAAGATGGTCCCTAGATTACCAGGGTCACTGATCTTATCCAGATATATCCAAAAAGGTTGGTCTAGGTCCGGCTCACCTTGCTCAATTATGTTACATTTTGCAGCAATTCCTGATGGTGTTGAAGTGGAGGATATCCTTTTGAATTGTGATTCAGTTATAATGTTGATCATTGATTTTTCAATACCAACAAACCCTCTCCAATCATCTATGTTTTTGGCGTAGAACCTTTCAGTACAATATATTGATTCGATCGAAGAGCTCCAATCCAGCGCTGCATCTATTAGCCGTT
>CALCSS010000202.1 GCA_937893835.1 uncultured Fidelibacterota bacterium | reverse complement strand
AAAGCCATTGGGTATGATGAAATGGTCAATGTCCACAAATGTGATCGCGATCAACAGATAGGTCAGTGCAAGGTAGACGATGAATGTCTGGTTCATCCCAAATATCAAATAGACACAAAGGGTCAGCAAAGAGGTGATCAGCTCAACAAAGGCATAGCGACTTGGAAATGGCTCCTTGCAATGACGACATTTTCCATCCAGTAGGAAGTACCCCAAAATAGGAATATTGTCTCTCATCCTGATCGGGACCTTGCAAGAGAAACAGTGGGACGACGGTCGAATGATGCTCATCTTCATCGGCACCCTATAGATCACGACATTGAGGAAACTGCCAAAGGCAGCTCCGACAATTGCAAGCAGCGGAATGATCAAGGTGTCTGGCAACATATTCATTGAGCTGCCCTTTCAATGGAGATCGCTTCCATCAATTCCTTGAAGCGAAAGGGTTTTCTCAAGATCTCATCGGCGCCACAGGCCTCATACATCTCATTCACTGTTCCAAGATCATTGCTCGTTATCATTATAATTCTAATCTCTTTAAAACGTTCATCAAATTTTAATAGACGTGATACCCTGAATCCGCTCATACTCGACAGCAGATCCTCTAAGATGATAAGGTCTGGGGTCTCTTTACATGCACGAACATAGCCTTCGTAACCATCTCTTGCAGTGATCACGACCATGTCTTGCTTTTTAAAGCGTTTGGTCAGATTATTGACTATGGCGTTGTCACTATCAATGATCAACACAGATTTTTTACTATTGTTTGGCATGCATCCTATTTATGGTCCCCAAATTATCTTGGGTGACCATTTACCTCGAATTCGTTCAAACTTAATAAAAAAAATGATAAGTGTCACATTATTTTACATTTTTTCAGTAGAATAAGAAAAAGTTGATTCATTATGTTACAGAAAAATGGAATTTTTTATTTGAACAGGTTCTTTTATTTTCACCCATATGCAATCCGTGTTCAACGCCAAGCCGCCATCATTCATCACTGAGGAGATCTCCGAGATCCTAAAGAGGGAGCGCGACCTTGATGGAAACATGACAGAACTCTTTAGTGACAGGGATCAGAACTTTCTGATGGAGCACGCTGGTGGCAGGTATATCGTGAAGGTATCCAATCCGATGGAGGATGAATCCACCCTAGATCTACAGGACAAGGCAGTGGATCATATATCAAAGATCGACCCTTCCATCCAAGTTCCAAAGCGAATGGGCCCAATCATAATAGAGGAAAAGAACGGACGGTCCTTCATGATCCGTATGATGAGATACATAGAAGGGTCTTTTCTAAGCGATAGTGAATTGTCAAAAGATGGATATGAAGGAATGGGGATCTTTCTTGGAAGACTGACAAGCTCCCTTCATGGGTTTGAACATCCTGGTGCTCATCGGAAATTTCATTGGGATGCACGCCAGCTAGATCTTATGGAAGACAAGCTAAGATACATTGAATCCAGCAATGATCGAAGGATGATCGAACACTTTATGAATGTATTCGAAAAGGATATAGGCCCCTTGGCCCACAGACTCAGGATGTCGATCATACATAATGATGGCAACGACCACAATATCCTTGTAAATGATAGGGGAGAGACAATTGGAATAATAGATTTTGGTGATATGGTCTATTCGTATACGGTAATGGATCCAGCAGTCTGCATGGCCTATATAAATCTAAATAAGGAAGATGCGTTGCCCCATATGGCGGCCATGCTGTCTGGCTACAGATCGACATACCGGCTAAATGATGCTGAGCTCATGTCCGTGGTCCATCTGATGTGCCTGAGGCTGTGTGTGACGGTCCTGATGGCCTCGTGGAGGAAAAGATTGTTCCCAGAGAATGAGTATCTGGTCATTTCGGAGGCCCCTGCATGGAGGCTCTTGAAAAAAATGCAGTGCCAGGACCTTAACGAGTGGGCAAATAAACTTACAGAGCATGCCAGATAATCGATCACTACAAGAACTTCGGGATAAATATCTAAGTCCATCCTTTAGTCTGTCATATGATAGGCCTCTGCACATTGTGAGTGGAAAAGGACAATACCTCTACGACAGCAAAGGTCACGAGTATCTTGATGCGGTGAACAACATACAACATGTTGGACACTGCCATCCAAAGGTGATCGAGGCGGCCAATGAACAACTCAATAGACTAAACACGAACACTCGATACCTTGATGAGACGATCACAGACTATGCTCGTGCTTTGACAGACAAGCTACCGGCAGGTCTCAATAGATGCTTTTTCACAAATTCAGGGAGCGAGTCCAATGATCTGGCACTCCGGATTGCACGACACCATTCAAATAGCAAGGAGACCATTGTCCTAGGCGGAGCATACCACGGGCATCTGACATCTCTCATAGAGGTCAGTCCCTACAAGCATGATGGGCCAGGGGGGCAAGGCCCTCCTGAGTATGTCCACGTGGTACCAATGCCCGACCCTTTTCGTGGCCTTTACCGGGGGCCTAATTCAGGACCAATGTATGCCGGTGAGGTAAAGAATATTATCGAGAGATTGCGATCGGAGGACAAGAGGGTCTCTGCGTTCATGGTCGAGTCTGTCATGGGCTGTGGCGGACAACTGGTCCCCCCGAAGGGATTCTTGTCAGAGTCCTTCGATGTGATAAGAAAGGCCAACGGGCTATGCATTGCAGATGAGATACAGATCGGCTTCGGACGAATGGGCGAACACTTCTGGGGCTTTGAGACCCAAGAGGTGACCCCAGACATAGTGACCCTGGGAAAATCAATAGGAAATGGACACCCACTTTCAGTTGTGGTGACCAATGATGAGATATCAGATGAATTCAATAATGGCATGGAATACTTTAACTCATTTGGAGGCAACCCTGTATCCTGTGCGGTCGGGCATGCGGTACTGAATGTTATCGAGGAGGAAGGGCTCCAGCAGAATGCCCTTGAAGTTGGCAATGAATTGAGATCTCTTCTCATGGAACTAGGCTCCGATCATGATATAATAGGCGATGTCAGGGGAATTGGCCTATTTGTTGGAATCGAGATGATCAAGGACATGGACACTCTAGAGCCTCATCCACAAGCAGCCAAGCAAATAGTAGATGAGATGATGCACAGAGGGATACTACTAGGTTCAGATGGGCCAGACCATAATGTGATCAAGATAAAACCTCCCATGGTATTTGACCGCTCCAATGCCCTGCTCTTAGTTGAGACATTGGACAAGGTCCTCTCAAACAATAAAAATTGGAAAAAATAACAATACTTGGTTAGAAGGTTATCTTTGTCTATAATTTTCCTTAAATTAATTGACCTGGCAAAAGGGGTAACCCCCCTTTTTAATGGTTAGAGATAAGATACGATCCAATTAACGATAAATTCAGAGGTCTTGGCATGGTAGATCCCATGGTTATTATATTATGCATAGGTTTAGTGTCTGCAGTATTTGGCATACTAATGATCTTTGCTCCTTCATTGGTGTTAAAGGCAGAACGACAGGCCAATCGCCTTTTCATGACTGACACTGCGCTATTAAACAATAGGATCCCTATTGGAATAGCCATGCTATGCGCATCAGCATTCTTAGGATATACCTACGCTACTGACCAACTGCAAGATGTCGTCTTCTTGGTCATAGCCATCACCGCTGCTGCGTTTGGCACCCTACTTCTGGTATCACCAAATACGATCCTACAGGCAGAACGACAGGCCAATAAGCTTTATATGACCGATGCATTCTTCTTCAAGCATCGAGTCTTGATCGGCATTTTTCTCCTGTTAGCGTCGGGATTCATGGTCTGGACCTACTTAACATTTTCAATATAAACAACCGGAGAATTTTCATTGAATCTATTTGATTCAATCGGATTGACCTCAGATCCCTTTTCAACATCGCCGAATGTTGACCTATTCTACCCTGCAGTAGCGCACCGTCAATGTTTGGAGGGACTTGAGTTGGCCATTCGAATGCGTCGTGGTCTTTCAGTGATACGCGGTGGCATCGGCGTAGGAAAGACGACCATCAGTCGAAAGCTGATCCAGAACTTCAAGGATGAGTCTGACGACTTTGATTTCTACCTCATACTCGACCCCAAATTTGAATCTGAGATCAATCTATTAAAACATATCATTGGATTGTTTGGCCTCAATGATAGCGCAGAGTCAGTGCAAGACTGCCGTAACATCATTGAGAATCATCTTCTAAAGATCGGGGTTGAACAGGGCAAGACCCTGGTCCTGATCATTGATGAGGGACAGAATCTTCCTGGAGAGATGTTGGATGTTTTTAGGACCCTATTGAATTTTGAGACGGATGAGTTCAAGCTACTCCAACTAATAATCTTTGGCCAGCCCGAGATGGGCACCATGATCCATAAGTACCCTAATTTTGAGGACCGGATTTCCTTTGACTTTGAGATAGGCCCGATCTCGATCGAGGACATGAGAGGAATGATCGACCATCGCATAGAAGTAACAGGTGGTCGTATCGGAAGCTGGTTTGATGAGAGGGCACTGGTCAAGATCCATAAGAACACCCAAGGCTATCCAAGAAAGGTCACTCAACTCTGCCACCAACTGCTATTGACCATGATAAGCGAAGAGAAGGACCAGATAAATGATGAGATGGTACAGAGGGTCATCTCAGGCAAGATCGATACAGGCGGACTCTTGCAACAAAAGAAGAAGAATTATAATGAGATCGCTGTCAACAAACTCTTGGATGTTCTCAGAAAGGATGATACGGAAAATGACAAGAGCGATCCCGAGCCTGAAATAGACGATGATGATTGGATAGGAGGCGATGAGCTCCCTGTCGTTGAGGATGCTCCCACTCAGGATGAAAAACCTGAGAAGAGTGGCGCCGAATCCGTTGAGGAATCAACGACTCAAGAGGCCAGACCCATCACTCCCACTGTTGAGGATGTAGGTGGTCAAGCTCCCACTGTTGAGACCACAATAAAAGATGAGGAAAATATAACCGTCAATAAGCCTGAGAACGACTTCCTCCCTACACAGGGTAAA
>CALCSS010000201.1 GCA_937893835.1 uncultured Fidelibacterota bacterium | reverse complement strand
CATCAAAACCTTGAGAATGTTTGAATGCAACAAAATCATCAAGGTATCCGGCAATTCCATCTGGAGAGATGATCAGATACCCTCCTCTTTGAGGATTGATCTGAGATGGTAGAATATTGTAATTATCTGAGACCATGTTCACAAAGGAGATGGGCACGGATGTCCCGACCAATTCCTCAACAGTCTTTCCCCTGAAGGATGCGCCTTCTGCGAATGATAGTGATAAGGTTAAGATCAAGGATAGGGTCAATTCTTTAGTATGATGCATTTTTTCACAGCCTGTTCTGTTTGGGTTTGAATTCGTATGAAGAACATCCCAGAACTTGTAAGCATGCCATTCATATGGCTTAGATCAAGATCAATGAAATGTTTTCCAGTAGATATATTTTGAAATTTTTCTGAAAGGACATTCTGCCCTAATATATTAAATATTTCAACCGAAGCATTTCCTCCAGGAGAATTATCTATGTTGATCTGGAATCTTCCAAGAGAAGGATTTGGGTATATACCACTTATTCTCATTGGAATTCTTGGGGCAATGTTACCGTTTGACACTTTTATACCCAGATATTCGTCTGACATTGCATATAGTGTAAGGGACCTGATCTCCCATCCTCGGTAGTTCACGGTTTGATCAGGCATGAATGAAATCTTCACCCTTACTTCATCAAAACTACTATCGGTGGTGGCAGTGATTAAGTCAGTATCGAAAGTATTCCAACTATCACCTGACCAAGACCTCGAACCCAGTACCACATCATCCTCATCGATGATAGAAACAGATATCATATCCTGGTCCCACTCCGTCTCATAACGATGGTCCAATTCAACAACGATACGATTACGGCCTGTAACATTCACAAGTTCAGATACCATCGACATGATCTGATAGGTGGAATCCACATTATCATAGAGCATTCCTTCCTGGGTTCTCATGACAGTATCTTCCATTGTCCATGCCCCAACAGATTCTTGCCAGGGTAATGTTGAACCCAGATCAGATACCAAACCCTCTTCATAGGGTATTGTGATCTCAAGATTTGAATTAATTACCAGGTCTCTGTCCCAAGGAACGTGTCCATCTCCCATCAAAAATTCTATTTTATAGTCTCCCCCTGGCACATCAATAATGTTATCTCCAGATGAAATTGTGATCTCGTTTGTCTTGAATTCATTGGAGATGGTTCCGGTGATGGTAACATTGTAGTCTGTACTGTGGACCAAACTCATGTTCAACTGATACACTGGCGCAGGTTCTAGATATACATGGTGCTCTGTTATGCCACTGTTATTGGCGACCAGAGAGACCTCTTGACCCAGATAGCCGTCTGCCTTGAAGGCAAACGTATAGGTCCCAACATCTAATACACGCCTATAACGGCCAAATTCATTCGTGACGCGCGGTTTTAATACATTTCCAGAGTGCTCCAGCACCTCCACCCTTGAACCTTCTATGGGGGTCATCGTCTGAGAGTCATACACAATTCCTGTGATCTGGGCAGCATCTGCATAGTAGCCTATTGTACGATCCATGAGATAGACCATTGCCGGCTTGGTCCTGGCTATCGTATTCTCGACCAATATACTGTCCGGTTGCAGGTTCGAGGTACCACACTCAACAAGGTACTGAATACATCCCGTCTCACGATAAAACCAGTCGTGTAGTTTCCCATTGCGAGAACCACTATAGACCGAAAGATAAGTACTAGTACCATCCTCGGTCTCAATAGATCCAGCAAAATGATCTGCGATGGACTTCATGATGCCGAGGTCTGGAGACTCCTTCACCTCTTCCCACTTCCAAGATGTAAATACCTTTTCACTGAGATTTCCAGACCTGGAACTATGCCACACAATTGAAAAGACGAAATCATTATCGAGAGCCAGATCCCTAATGGCAATGGCCTCATGCTCAGAGAATGGTTCCTCACCCTTGTAATAGTCATAGTGTGATGCATAGTCAGAGTTATCGGGCTCTAGGAAGGTATCGCCAAAGACCCAATTAAACTCAAAATTCCTATTTAGGTCTACCCCATCAATGTCATTACCAATTGAGGGGTCATAGTCAAAAATGCCATTGGGAACTGGTCCCTCTGGGGATAGATCTCTCTTGTTCTTTCTATAACTAAGGTCTAATTCCTCATGGACGACGTTCAAGCCCTCAGGATTTGCAGTGGGTATGAACCAAATGTCAAGATATTGCTTGAGTATGCTCATATGTGTGTGAATGCTAGCATCCGGAAATAAAAGATCCTCTATCATATCAATGACGATCTCTATGCCCAGTATCTCCTCAGCATGAACCTGGCCGATGAAAAGAACGCGTGGCTCATCTTCTTTTTGATCAGCATTGTCAGATACTCTTAGACAGAGAATTGGAATATTCTCTTGTGTTGAATAACCAATCGTATCCAAATGCACCCAATCTTCAAGTTCCTCAATGCGGTTCAGTGAGTCTAGTAGATCATAGACCTCATCTAGCGAATGATATCTATCATCCAACGATTGTCCAAATATTGGAAAGGCCAATATAAAAGAAAGACAATACTTCATTATTTACTTTAGGTAAGTGATCTTACCTACTGTTATATTATTATTTATATTGAACTGATAAAAATATAATCCTGTAGATAGATTTTGGCCATTAATATTTTTTGCATCCCAACTGATACGGTAGGATCCTGCATTTCCAGGAAGCAATAATCTGTCATAGACAAGGTTTCCACGAATATCAAAAATTTTGAATTCTACCGCCTGCTTATCTGGAACCTCAATATCAAAGTTGACCCTACCATTGAAAGGATTAGGATAAGCATTGGTAAGTGAGAATTCATTTGGTAAAGCATTACAGTCATCACAAGATGGGGCAGACAACAATTCTGCCTTCATCAGAGTTCTGCCGTAATAATTTGCAAGGTCTTCCTTTCCTGAGCTCCTAAAGTCAATCCAATCAAGAAAATATTCCTCTCCTGAATGATGTGTTATGTTAACGTTCTGCTGTTTGTGGTATGCGATACAAATTGGAATCCCATTGATATCAGTTGTCATGCCTTGCCCAATGACATACCCACTACCATAGAGGTCGACACCATTGATCAATAAGGGATCTTCGTTATAATAGCCTCTCTCATCCTCCCAAATGATCAAAAATTCATCATCCTGTATTGCTATCATCTCAGGGTTATATTGGTCAGTTGTATCAGATGTAAATTGCAAGGTCCCATATATGTCGGTTTCTCCAGTGTTTAGATCCAGGATCTCACCATAGATATCAAAGTCCGAGCCATTCCTATAGTCCTGCCATGTGATGAGGACGTGGGATCCACTCTCATTGAATTGAAAGGTGGCATTTACTTGATCATTGTCTGCCTCAACAATAGG
>CALCSS010000200.1 GCA_937893835.1 uncultured Fidelibacterota bacterium | reverse complement strand
CTTAGTACCCATCTTACTAAAACGCCGACCTATCTGTTCTAACCTTTGTAGATCGACCTCCATTTCAGGAACGATCTCATCAATTTTTTCTGGGTGTTCCTTTAGCCAATCAATCCAACCCATCAACGCAGAGACAGGAGTACCTAATTGGTGTGCCGTCTCTCTTGCCATTCCTACCCAAATATGTTTTTTCTCATTATTCCTTATAAAACTAAAGCCTGAGAATCCCAAGAAGATAAATAAACCAATTGCAACTATCTGGACATAACTCCATAGCTGAAGTTTTTGAACTATTGCTGAATCTCCATAATGAAGATAGCCAAAGTTAATTTCACCTACTGTATCGTCCTTATATGTCAACGAGATAGGAATATTATGATCATCTATGGCTTCCATAAATTTCTTTCTTTCTTTCTTTGTGACTATTGACTCTGGCAAATTCTTCCACATCTGCGGATTATGGTCTGTATCAGTCTGGATTAGAGGGAATTTGACCTTTTGGATAATATTTTCAAAAATGTAGTCAAGATTAGTATCATTTTCATCTTGAACGATATTTGCTATCATTCCAGCATAGAGCCTGACTATTGAACGATTATCTTTCCGAAGTTGATTCACTAAAATTTGAGTATATGCGAGTAGGCCGATGACCAGGGCAATACCAAGGATAAATAGTCCAGCCTTTATATTACCTGCATGACGATATAGTTTCATCAATCAATTCTTTTGTTCTGTTCCTTCCAGAAAAGGGCACCCAGAATCAGAATAACAGTTATAAGTGAAAATCTTGATAACAAACGTGTTCTTTGCCAATTGGTCTTATCATACTCAAAAATGACTTCAGTAGTACCCTTTGGAATCTCAACAGATCTCAATACATGGTTTGTTTGATAAATTGGAGTCTCTTTACCATTGACTGTAGCCCTCCAACCTGGCTCATAGTATATCTCAGACAGGACCAACAAACCTCCTGTATCTGAGGTTGATAAAAGTTCAATCCTATTCTCACTACGTGTTTTTATTGTTACGACACCCTTTACCTCTTCAGGCATGTCAGATCCACGATAGCCATATACAATAGCTTTATTCCTAGGATCAAAGCCACTTAAGAGGGTCTCCATCAATGACTCTCTTTGAGAATTGACATCCTTTATTTGCCCAACGATCCAAGATTTTGGAAGTACATTTTTATTTTCGTAAAGCCCATTTACCTCTTTTATTTTTTTGTAGTTTGGATTGTTAATTCTTTTGTTGGTCACAACATATTTTACATTCAGCATATCTAGGACCTTTGGACGGCTAAAACCTCTTGCATCCATAAGATCTTGGTAGTTTCTAAGTTTTATTGGACGGTATCCCCCAATACTTTCGATATTCCAATAACTGTATCTATTCGACCCCATCTCATCTGCTGGAAAAATTCTAAAATGCCCGTTATCCTTTATGATATAATCTACTAAGGTGTTATTCCTGAAATTCCTATCCATCTTAAATGGTGGTTTTATGTTCATAAACTCTGAATTGACGATCCAAATGTCGAATATGGCAATTCCAATCAAAGCATAATTGAAAATAGTAGCATTTATTTTTTTTTGGGTTAGAGCATATACGAGGCCAGCTAAACCAATACATATGGAAATTGCCAACATTAGGCCTTTATTAAATAATTCAATCCTCGCTGATTGAAGTTTTGATATTGTTATAGGGTCATATCGAGCATCACCAGACCCACTAAATGAAAAAACAAGATCTCCAAACATAAAAAGTAGAAGAGTCACTGCTGTAAGACCACCTAGGACATAAGATATCTTCTTGATGACTACCCCATCTTTATATCCTTTCATAAACCTATCCAAACCCTTTGCACCTAAGAATGGTATTGTTATAGCTAATAGCATATATATCATTGATGGAATTCTAAATTTTGAAAAGAATGGTAATAATGAGAAAAAGGGTTTATACAGAATTGAGAAGAAAGAACCAAAGCCAGTAATGAGGATCAAAATCGTTATTACCAAGAATATTAGCTCAGATCTATCTGGCTTTTTTAGTAAAACACCTAAAATAGCAAAGATCAAAACAACCAAGCCCACATAATGAGTGGATTGTGTAAATGGCATATAACCCCAATATGCACCACGCTCCAGGTTGCTTGTATTTTGTAGTCCAAAGTGATATGGATAAATAAATGATAACATCTCTTTGGGATGGAACGACCATTGAGTTGCATACTTCCATTTCGTTCCTGCCTCAGTCTGCCCTGATTGGTCTAAAACAGAAATAGCACCTCGATTAGAATGTTCCTGGAATTTATATATGTCAACATACGGATCAGAGACCATAAATAGAGCAATGGCTATTCCTATGATAATGCCGAAAAGCGGATATAGTGATCTCTTTGTTGAATATGTTTTAGATAAAATAGAAGACAACAATATCCATACATAATAAAACCCAATCACCATCCATGTATAGTAGGCAACTTGTGGATGATTGGCCCACAACTGTAGAGCCGTCGCCAAGGATAGCATCAACAATGCCTTTAATGTGGGGGAATTAATAAAATATAAGGCAGCGGCAATTACCCAAGGTATATAGGCCATGGCAAATATTTTATTTAAGTGTCCTGCATTTATCAATCCAAATGCGTATGGTGTAATTGCTGAGATCACACTGCCAAATAATGCGGAGGTTCTACTTATATTAAATAATTGAAGCAACACAAACATCCCAATACCTGAAAGGGACAAATAAAACCAAATTTTAAGACCTGGATTAAATAATATATTGCTGCGAATAAATTTTGTAGGGTCACCATTTGTATATATATAACCTCCATAGGACGGCATTCCTGAGAATAAATTGGGATACCATTGTGGTACATCATCATATTGTTCTATATAATTATCTCTCCACTCATTTATGGGATGTCTCTCCAGTTCATCATTAGTGGTAACGATCTCACCAAAAAAGACCATTCGATATAGAAAAAACAAAGGCAGTATTGTAAGGAGAATGACTTCATTTCGATTTTCATAAAATATTTTCATCTTATATCGCTCTCAATATCATTAATAAGATCTAACCAATATTTCTTGTTAGAGCTTTGGCTTGTTTTCCAATGGAAAACTCCTGAACCATACATATGGGTCATAAACGGTTCATTATTGTAGAAATACAATTCAAAGTCCTTTGCCATATCATATTGAAATGAACTCGCTTTTGGAGGTTTTAAGGCATTGCCATAAAAAGCCTCGAAATTAATGGACTTGAATGATCGTTCTCCAATGGCCTCAATTATATCCTTGCCAGTATCTGGACTGGTAATACCAAAATTTCTCTCGAGAGAATTCGTAATTATTCGAAGAAGAGGGCTCTTATCAAGCCTAGTTTTACTAGCAATAAAACCTAGTCTAGTTATTTTTCGAAAAAAACTATTTTTTAAATTTATCATCAACGATGGGAAAGGGTAAAAAGTCCTATTAAGATCTCTTATCTGCCGAGTATGAAAAAAGAAAAAAACAACACTGGGATAATTATGCACTTTTCCAAGTTTCCAATCAGGATATGGTGCGCCAATCACTAACTTTTCTTTATTTTTATAAAGGTCGAGGCACATACGATCCCATCCATCTTTAAATATATGTACGTCCGGATCGATTATAAGAGTGAATTCAGTATTAGATCTCTTTAAACCAATATCAAGAGCTTTCGCGTGCGATATGGACCTTTGCAGATTCCTTCCTTCATTTTCTATGATCTCTAGTTCCATATCTTTTGTAAGTATATCATGTAATCTTTTGTCATCTCCGTTTGTATTATCAATCACCAAAAATTGTAAAATATCTTTATTCTGAGCTTTGTCGATCAAATTATTAAATAATCTACTTAAATGTTCACCAGAACGGTAACTAGTAGAAATAATTGTGATCATTTTTCCCATATTACTTTTGTTGGTTTTTTACAAAAGAGTAAACTTTGTCTTCAAGGTCAGAAATAGATCTTGGATATTTTATTTCATCACCTTTTGCACTAGTGCTGATTGAATGATCAATAAATTCTTCCACAATGGTTGAATCCCAATCTCTTGCCATAAAATCAAAAAGAGAATTGCAAATCTTAAAAGGATCATTTAAAAGATCTTCAAAAGAGCAATAGTGTATAGGTAGATCAGAGTTACTACAAAATTCGAGAGCTCTTTCAGTATAACTCTGCCATAATTGCAATGCATTATCAAATGGTAATTTATTACGCTTATACAATGACCGGGCAACAGAAGATGCCCTACGCGCTACAAAAATAATCTTTAATTCATCTTCAAGTCCCAATGACCTTATAGTGTCTGACCAATGCGAAGCGGTGAGACAAGTACGAGGATCTTTCCAACCCCAATCTGGATAGGATGAATTAGAATTTTCAACAATTTCTGCCATTTTAGCTTCTAGTTTATCATTGGGCTGAACTACAGGTATATCCGGGTCATATGATTTAACATCATATCCAGAACTATTTAATAACTGATCATTTAATTTTCTATATTCATAGTTTTCATAAAATCCTTTAGGATTTTGTTTTAATGGACGAGGCCAGAAATTTTGGTATGTGCCCATTACTACTTTATTCATGTGCAATACACCTGCAATAGTTGACGTACCACTTCTATGCATTCCTAATATTATTATAATCATTTGTAATAGTTCTTCTTGAATCCGACCATTTCACCCTCTTTAAAAATAAAACGCCTTAGGAATGCTTGAAAGAATCCGATTCCATAACCTGAAATTTGGATTGGTATGACAATTAATAAATATGGGAACACTCTAAGATCATTTTTGCTAATTACACCAAGTATGGAAATAAATACAAGTGGGATAAAGAATATGGATAGAATATGAATAAGACTCCATCCATTGTATATGGTAATGCTAATAGTGAGAATTGATAAAAAACATGCCAAGGATGGTAGGAAGTGTACCATCTCTAACATATTTGAATCAATTTTTCCTAAATTCACTCGAGCAACACCCCAATTGAAAACTTGTTTGATGAATTGTTTCAAAGAGGTTCTCCTCCTATGATAGACAAGAGCATCTTTTATAAATTTTATTTTTGCTCCTGACCTACGAATTCGATTGCTATACTCTATGTCTTGGCCATGACGTAAATCTCCAAAACCCCCAATGGCCTCGTATATGCTTCTAGTAATACCCATGTTATGGGTCCTAGGGTAGAATTTTGCTAACATTTTTTCACTATGCCCCCGCATCCCTCCTGTTGTCAAAAAGGAGGTCATAGAATAGTCTATTGCCTTTTGAAACAGTGTAAAATCATTCTTTGCTCCATCTGGACCACCACATGCATCAAAAGTACTTGAACTAAATTCATTAATAATAACTTGTAGCCATTGAGGATGCGCCTCACAATCCGAATCAATAAATAGAATAAGATCTCCTCTACATTTTTCTAATCCGTGATTACGTGCTGCTCCAGGTCCTTTATTCTCTTGAGTAATATAAATAATATCAAAGACTGCTTTTGTTTGCCAATCTTTTACAATCATTTCAGTTTGATCCTCAGAACCATCATCAGATATGATACATTCAATATTATCTAGAGGGAATGTTTGATCAGAAATTGACTTTAATAAAGAATCGAGTTCGTCTGCCCTATTATATGTAGGCGTTATTATGCTAATAAGGAGATCGTTTTTCACTTTATTCTTTCCAAGATGTAAGATCCCAATCTAATAACTTTTCGAGAGAATTAATTTCATGTTTGTAAAAAGTATGTAGAAAGGTCAGCTCATTTTCACGCAATTTAACTGGATAGGTTCTTGAATGGACCTCCCTATGTTCTACTGAAGGAAAGGGTGAAATGGATAAAAATCTAGCGACATCATCAAGTACTTCATTCGGATGTTCACGTAGCAACTCATTACGTATGACCATAAGTTGATCCTTTTTAAAATAATTATATATTTTTTGTATTTGTGAGAAATAAGATCCTCTATCTAGATATGAGTATGTTTTGTCCTGCTTATGGTCAGATGAATTTATTTTAGAGTTTTCATCAAGTATGGCTTCCAAGAATGATCTGTCCTCACGATTCCTGTCTCTCTCCATATTCCAATGAGAGAATGCTCGTTTTATGGGATTACGTAGAACGGCAATCAATCTTATTTGGGGATTATATCTATGTATTCGTTCTATTGCTTGATTCCAATACATATATATCGGAGTTGCCTCACCAATAGTTTGATGGTCATTATTAGGACTGAAGTGTTTATGATATTTTGTATAATCTGGATCGAGATCGCTAAAATATCTATCTTTATCAAAAAAATGGACTTCTTTTTTATCTGCCATACAAATATTAGGGTGTAATCGTAAATATTGATCTAAGGCAGTTGTTCCACCCTTCTGTGTTCCACAAATGATAAAATCTATGCGAGATAATGATTCATTGCCTAGAATTGACTGAATGGTATTGTTAAAGAAAGACACTAGTCTTTTACTTAGTATTAGTACAAGAATTAATAATTAATTAAAAACTTTGCCGTTTGATTTATCATTATCATAAGAATGTTTTATTCGATTCTCTTGCCCCTGAGTTGCTCTTGCCATTAATTCACCTAAAAGGCCAATTGAGAAAAATTGAATACCAATCACAATTAACATAACACCAAATGTCAATAATGCCATATGCTTAGAAAACGGCTCATTTAAAAAATATTTATAATAAAGGACAAAACACTCTATAATAAATCCAGCAGTAAAAGAGACTATACCAAAAGATCCAAAAAGATGAAGCGGCTGTTGGGTAAATCTGTTGAGAAATAAAATTGTGATCAGATCAAAAAAACCATGTAATAATCTAGAACCTCCATATTTCGTCTCACCAAACTCTCTCGCTCGATGATTTACGACAATTTCAGTTACTTTAAATTTTTTCTGTCCAGCCAATGCTGGGATATATCGATGCCGGCCTCCATAAACTTCAATGGATCTGACCACTGCTTTTTTATATCCTTTTAACCCACAATTAAAATCATGGATCCTAACACCAGTCACTAGCCTAGTAACAAAGTTGAATAATTTTGAAGGTAAGCGTTTATTTAATGGATCAAGTCGATTTTTCTTCCATCCTGAGACTAGATCCCATCCTTCTTCTAATTTGCTAACAAGATTTTTTATCTCAGCTGGATCATCTTGAAGATCAGCGTCCATAGTAATAACATACTCACCGGATGCGACCCTGAAACCTTCACTCAGGGCGGCAGACTTTCCATAGTTCCTATGAAATTGAATCAATTTAAAATTTGGTTCACTAGCACACAGGCCGATCAGGAATTCTGTGGATCCATCGCTAGATCCATCATCAATAAACACGACTTCCCATACCTCAAACTCTTCGAGACTCATTTTCAACTCATCAACAAGGATGGGAAGTGACTCAAACTCATTCAATACTGGAAGGACTATTGAAATATTCATATTAGTACTTTAGCAATTTCCAAACTTTTTTCATATTTAGAAATTTTGTATCTCGATTCCTGTTCTTTATATCAATTTTGATCGAATTTTTTCTTTTTTTATCATAAATATCAATACCAACTAAAGATTGTCTCTCATTCTCAATATTTTGGCGATGAAAATCTAATTCTATATTGTTTTTTATTGATGGCCCAATATTTTTGAACTTTTGTTTATAATTTGGCTCAACTCCCCAAACGATCTTTGTGAGATCATTAGGTTCCATTATTTTCAGTATCGGCAATAATTCAATGACCTCTTCATACTGATACTGCTTATTCTCAATTAGATTTCTTGCTGTGATCGAATTGGGTGTGATCCAAACAAAGAGTGCCTTACGACCAATCACATCACTGAACTCCAAAAAAGTACTATCTCTTTGTGATCTAAAACTGAAAGACAGCTTACCCTTTAAAGGTCCTTGGGAATTAAAAACTCCCTTACCAGTACAGGATTTATATTCTAATAAATATTCAGAGTAGGATTTCTGCGGAACAATATTAAAAATATTCTTACCTGGCCCTGCACATCCTACAAGGAAAAATAGAAGAATAATTATGAATCGTGTCATTCAATCCTAATTTTCAGCCTGTTGCATCTTTTGTATATTGAGTTCAGTTTTATTTTTTATGATCTCATTAAGATGCCCCTGGATTGTTATATTACCTGAGTCAATACTCAAAGATTCACGTATATATCGAATTGCCTCGTCGTATTCATCCATTTTAAAATATATCCAACCAATTGTGTCTAGGTATGCCGCAGATTTAGGTTCCAATCTTATCGCATTTTGTGCTAATTCTAATGCAAAAGACATATTTTTGCTCCTCTCAACTAAACTATATGCATAATTATTGTACGCTTGTGCATCAGTGCTATCACTTGAGATGAGATCAATATAGAGCTTATCAGATTCATCCCATTCGCCAGTTGAGTCATAAATAAGTGCAAGGTTATGCTTTGTATTTCTTGATTGAGGATAAATGGTTAAGGCTCTGGACAAATATATCTTAGAATTCTGATAATCTTTTATTTGGTAGTATGCCGTACCCAAGAGATATTGTATTGTAAAGTCTTTAATGAATTTATCGGCATGAGGACCAAGAGCAAGAATGGCATCATCTGGATTTTTTCCACTCATAGCCATAACCGCAATATTAATGAATCCTCTTGCGTCCTCAGGATGATGGTCAATGATCTTTTGATTATAAAGTATTGCATCTTCATTTTTTTCTTGGCTCATTAATAGAGTAACTAAACGGTGAAGAACGTCTATGTTCACACTATCATCCTCCAAGGCCATATAGATCATCTCTAGAGCTAGATCTGGCTTTTGCAACTCTTCATACAATGCACTTTTTTGAATCAAGATATCATTTGATATGCCATTTATTTTTTCAATTTCATTGATTATCGTTAAAGACTTTTCGTAATTGCCATTAAAAAGTGTAAGGTCTTTCATGGTCTCTAGAAGTTCAATATTATTTGGATTTTCATCTATCAATAATGAACATACTTCCTCAGCACGTACAAAATTACTTGTTGTCAATGCAATCTGTAGGGCTTGCTCAAGCCCTTTAATTGCCAGAGAATTGATCTCATATCCTTTTATGTAATAATCTATAGCAAGATTCCATTCTTTTTCGATTCTAGCTAGATCGGCCAATGTAAAAATAAAATCAATGTTATTTGGATTTATTTTAGTTAGTTCGACATAGGTGGCTTTTGCATCTCTATATCTTTTTTGAGTCAAAAATATTTGTCCTAATATTTCAAGGGCTTCTTCTTCTTCAGGATCAAGGTCTAGAGCAATCTCTAGGTGGTCTTCAGCTCGATTCAATTTACCTAGTCTCCTGTATCCATCTGCAATGGACACGTGTATTGTTGAGGCATTTGGATCTAATTCAATTGCATCTTGGAACTCTAGAACGGCCAATGCATAATTACCTTGGTTCATTAGGAATTCACCTTGCATAAAATGATTTAAGGCTAATTCTTGGTTATTGATATCATCAGCGGCTATGATATTGATAAAGCACACCAATACTAATTTGATCTGAGATCTAACCATGAATCGGTTCTGTTATTTTATGGATCGTGATTCCATTGCCACCACGCTCTTTGGTAGCATACATCTCTTGATCAGCAATTTCAATTAATTGTCTCATATTATCGGCATGAGTTGGATATTCAGACATGCCTCCTGATATGGAAAGTCGAGTATCAACACCATTTAAAGAAAATGGATATTCTGCAATGTTCTCTACAATTCTTTGGGCAACTATGTTTGACATGACAGCAGTAGTATTGATCAATATTATAGCAAATTCTTCACCTCCATAGCGTGCCACCACATCTACAGCACGAACATTATCAAGCAATATTTTTGCGACGGTTTGAATAACATAGTCACCATATTGATGGCCCAATGTATCGTTCACCTTTTTAAATTTATCTAGATCGAACATCATTACTGCCATTTTTTGTTGGAATCGAGCTGCCCTTTGTATCTCATCATTGAATCTTTCCTTAAATGTTTGATGATTAAGTAGCCCTGTCAGTCCATCATGTGTTGCATTATTATGAATTTTTTCATATTCAAATTTCCAATGAAGCGCAGAACCCAAGACCTGACCAAT
>CALCSS010000199.1 GCA_937893835.1 uncultured Fidelibacterota bacterium | reverse complement strand
CAATGGTACTGAACCAGATGGGAACGGGTATGCTATAGAGGCAGTGGTGGACGACCTTAGTGGATCAGGACTGATCATGGATTCTATGAAGGTCTTTTGGAAAACGCCAGACTCCGATCATTGGTCGAATCAGCAAATACACCAGTCAGATATTCCTGAGAACGTGGGTGTGTGGATGGGTGCCATTCCTGCACTTGTAGATACTGGTATTATTCAATATTATATTCAGGTAGCAGACTCTTCCGGTAGGGTTGAGACCAGCCCACTGGCAGGATGGCATTTTTTCACTGCAGCTCCCACTGATGCGTGTCTGACATGGACAATGGGTGACTTGGACAATTCTGGCCAGCTTAGTGTAATGGATATACTACTACTTTCAGATATTATCAACAATTTGGGTTTTGGCATATGTCCTGAATCGATATCCGACATAAATAATGATGGAGAGATCTCAGTTGTGGATATCGTATTCTTGGTCAATATTATTCTGAATCCCTGAACTATTTAATTTTTCATAAATAATATATTTGGATATTGATTAATTTGTTAATTAAAACAGGAAAAAATTGAATTCTTATTTAGGCTAAACTAAAACAACGCCTAAATTCGCCAGCTATTTTTCAGGATAAAAAGTGAAGATAAAAATAAAAAAGATCAATGATCATACCAGAGAGCTTGGGATAGACATTCCATGGACTGAACTTGAATCAGATTTTGAAACTTCAATAAGGAAGTTCAGTAAAAACGTCAAGATGCCGGGGTTTCGTTCAGGAAAGATTCCTAGAGATAGGTTGTTAGGTCAGTTCCAGGCAAATATTGAAGCAGAGTTTTTGGATGCTAATTTTCAGAAATATTATCTTATGGCTGTACAGCAGGAGAAACTAGTTCCGGTCAATAAGGCAGAGATCAAAGATGTCCATTTTCATATGGGTGAACATTTATCCTTTGTAGCGGTATTTGAGGTTGAGCCTGATGTATCACTACCTCGCTTGAAGAAGAATACTCTTTCAGTTCAGCGCACTACTTATTTACATGATGAACAAGACATTGATGATGCCATAATACAATTAAGGAAGGCCAATGCAACTATGACGACTGTTGAGAGTGGGGCAGCAGAGGGTGATTATTTGATCTGTACACTTCAAAAACTGGATGAGTCAGGATTGCCTATCATTGGGAAAAAATTTGAGAAACAATATCTTCGTGTTGGAAAAGGCTCATTTACTGATGATCAAAAAGATAAGATGGTCGGTTTAAAACCTGGAGAGTCAACTAGATTAAGGTTACCCGTAAATCAAGATGGTGAAGATGCAGACTATGAATTGACAGTTGAAAATGTTGAGCGTGAGATCTTGCCTGAGGTCAATGAAGAATTTTTAAAACAGATAGACCCTAAATTGGATTCTATTGAATCTCTAAGAAATGATGTTGTGAAAAAGATAGAAGAGAATTTCAAGGAGCGTTCCAAGACAGCCTATGACCGAGATCTTTCTGATGCGTTGATAGATAAGGCAAATCCATCTTTTGCTCCTTCCATGGTTGAACATTATTTGACAAATCTTGTCGAAGATGTAAAAAAACAAAACAATGGAGAGCCTCTTGAAGAGGATAAGGTGAGAGAACACTATATGCCTTTGGCAGAGAGAAATATCAAGTGGTATGCATTACGAAATAAATTGATCGACCATGGAGATCTGAAGGTCTCTGAACAAGACTTGGAGAATGAGATCCAAAGACTGGTGGATAGCACGCCCGCATCTGAGAAAGAAATTAGAAAATTCTATAAAAAGCCAAGCAACCTAAAACGTTTGGAAGATGGTCTCATGGAAAAGATAATCTTGGAATACTTGGAGCAATTTGCTAAAGTCAAAGAGGTTGAGGTCCAAACTAAAGACCTTCGAGGGCAAGAACATGCACATTGATGAGAAAATACTAAACCAACTCGTACCAATTGTTGTTGAGCAAACCGGACGATCAGAGCGTGCGTTCGATATATTCTCAAGACTCCTTAAAGAGAGAATAGTCTTTCTTGGGACACCGGTCCAAGATTCTATGGCATCACTTATCATTGCTCAATTACTATTTTTAGAGGCAGAGGACTCTGAGAAAGATATCTATCTATACATTAACTCCCCTGGTGGAGTCATAACATCTGGAATGGGCATATATGATACCATGCAATATATCAAGCCAGATGTGGCAACCATCTGCCTAGGGCAAGCGGCCAGCATGGCTGCTTTCCTATTATCAGGTGGGGCCAAGGGAAAGAGGTCTGCATTGCCAAACTCTAGGATCATGATACATCAGCCCATGGGTGGTGCTGAAGGACAGGCAACTGACATCGAGATCCAGGCCGAAGAGATAGTGAGAATGAAAAAACAATTGAATACTATCCTTGCTAAGAACACAGGTCAAACGCTAAAAAAGATAGAGGCGGACACCGATCGTGATAATTATCTAACTTCAAGGGCAGCAAAAAATTACGGTCTGATCGATTCTATTCTCACTAAGAGAAAATGAACAAAATAAAAAAAGGCAAGGAGCCTGAGGTCAATCTGGACCTTGACAATGAACAGCCACATACAGGATTCAAGGTCTCCCTTCAAAAACCCTCAAAGATCAAAGCATACCTAGATGGTCATGTAGTGGGCCAGGACAGGGCAAAAAAATCCATCTCTGTTGCTGTATATAATCATTATAAGCGCATCATTCATCAATCATATTCTTCTGATGTTGAATTGGACAAGAGTAACATTCTCATCATTGGGTCGACCGGTACGGGGAAGACATTGATCGCTCAGAGATTGGCAAGATTCTTATCTGTTCCGTTCGCAATAGCAGATGCCACAACTCTCACTGAGGCTGGTTATGTAGGTGAGGATGTAGAGAATATTCTTGTGCGTTTGCTCCAAGTCGCGAATTATAACTTAAGTGCAGCAGAAAAGGGTATCATATACATTGATGAGATAGATAAGGTTGGAAGAAAAAGTGCTAGCGCATCGATCACGCGTGATGTGAGTGGCGAAGGAGTTCAGCAGGCTCTTCTCAAGATCATTGAGGGTACGATTTCTAGTATACCTCCCAAGGGTGGAAGGAAACACCCGGAGCAAAGTTTGATTCAAATAGATACTTCTAACATACTTTTTATCTGTGGAGGTTCCTTTTCAGGTTTGGAAGATATCGTATCAAGGAGAGTTGGTAAGGGAGAGCTTGGCTTTGGAACAAAAAAGAAAGAACAGAAGAAGGACCTCAATGCTATTTTTGAAGATGTTCGTCAAGAAGATCTCATTAGATTTGGGTTGATACCCGAGCTCGTTGGTCGCTTACCAATTATAAGTACTCTGGATACATTGGATGAAAGTGATATGCTAAAAGTATTGATGGAGCCAAAGAATGCTATCGTCAAACAATACCAAAAATTATTCTTGATCGAGGGCGTGGTCTTAGAGTTTCAAAATAATGCCTTGAAAGAAATAGTCAAGCTAGCAATCGAGAAGAAAGCAGGTGCCAGGGCCCTTCGGTCGGTCATGGAAGAGCATCTGATGGAGCTTATGTATCAGATTCCTGACATGCAGGGAATTGAGCGAGTTATAATCACAAAAGATGTGATCATTAATGGTAAAGACCCCATTTACAATGCGGAGAAAAAGAGACGATCTGCCTAGGCTTATTTCAAGAGGGTTATTTTCCCCGCTTGTCTATATATGCCTGCCCTAAACTCCACAAAATAAATTCCTGATCCTAAATTCTTAGCATCCCAGATCACCTCATGTCTTCCTACGTCATACACTATTCCATTGACTAGGGTTGTTGCCAATCTCCCTGATATATCAAAGACTCTTATAGAAACAGGATTCACATTGTTATAGGGCACAGAAAATGCAATAGATGTTGTTGGGTTGAATGGATTTGGATATACTCTATCAAGAGAGAAACTCTGAGGAATCTGCCCAGATTCATCATCTGATGATAAGACCTCATTGATCGTAACTGTCCCATTACCATTTATAAATGGGACACCATTATTTCCCCATGCATCTAGAATCAATTGTACATTCGTTGATATTGTGGTGATGTCATTGAGTTCTGCCTGATCATTGACAAGGCAATTGACCTTAAATAATTCGTGTGGAGCTGGCTCAAGTGGTTCATCCCAATTAGAGATTGCAACTGTGAGGTTGTTACCTGCCACGGTCACATCGATTTCCCAGTCATCGGAAAGATCAATTTTTTCTATGATGGGAGACCATTGTTCATTTTGATTCCAATCTGTGAATGGTTCACCTGAATCATAATCACCATTACCATTGACATCATCAAATGGTTCTGCACTTGGAGTGAGAATTTCTGGTGCATTGGATAACTGCAAAACTGTTAGAGCGATAGGTACCGTATTTATGAGCGATACTGAATAAGTCGCTCCACCACCAATTGCACCATTGCCATTTTGTATCATGTAATATTGGTCAACAGCTTCGATGTGATAATCAGCATCATCCTGAATGATTATGCCTACCTCACTTCCATCGGCAGTGTAGGCGATACACATGTTATAACTGACTAGGACATCGGCCTCAACTCCAACATTATTGAATAATTGAAGGCTCAGTATGTTTCCAGTGCCTGGTGATATGATAGGATTGACCAATGTTACTGTGCCATTATCTATTATGACTGAGTCAAAGGTCGTTCTTGCTAAGGCTGTGACCTCTGTTATCTCAACAAATGATGGTGTAAAGTCCAACTCGAATTGTAGTTGTCCAAGTTCGATATCATTTTCCATTCCCAGGGATAATGATCCTTGACCATATGCATTCCCACCCCCGTCATCTATCGATGCTGTTGCTAGGATTATATCGTTATACTCAACGTCAAATGACATGAATTCAGCAGGGTCTGATATATTATCAATCCGTAGCATGGATGGTTCACCATAAAGGCTAGTTGTATTAGGGCTAGATGAATTGCTGAACTCTCTATTTTCAGAGTCACCTGGATATACATCGGCACCATTGCTTGGCCCACCGTTCTCTAGGGCAAACATGCCATCGGCCTGTTCTAGGCCTACTCCATAGTATGGCTCATTATTATTCACGGCCCATCCCTGTGCGATATCATCATTGATATGCCATATGGTAAGTCCAGGAGTAGGCATCAAAGTGTCTGAGCCTATCTTTTGTCTATTTTCTATGTACCAATATTCTTCATCTGCCTGCGAATGGTTGACGCGATATATGGTATTATTTGAATATGTTTGTTGGATAGATACCATATCTTGATCATCTGTGATCTCAACGACATCGACCCAACCTAACTCATTCTTACACCAACCTACCATAGTGGCAGGGTACCACGGGGAATTGTTGTTAGTGCCCCAGGACCCACTTGCCATTAATGCGAGTTTACCTGCTCCGCTTGAAGAATAGTCTGTGTCATATAGATCTGGGAGACCTAGTGCATGCCCAAACTCATGTGCCAAGACACCAATGGCAACCAAGTTTCCATTTTGTATTTCCGGGCTGATATTGTAGCTGTTGATAATTACTCCATCATAGCTAACGGCCAAGTTCCCTAGGCTTGATTTATGTGACCAGATATTTGAATAGTCACCTTCCTCTGCACCAGCGCCTTGATGGATCAGGTTCAATGCGTCGACGTAACCATCATTGTCATTATCAAAGACAGACCAGTCAAAGCCTGATTCTTCGAGGGAGTCTACCATTGCCCGAACCATTTGCCTCACTCTGGTATAGCCATTACTGTAAGAGTAATAGTCGTGGCCGTTTGGAGCCATGAACCAGTCTGATACCTCTGCGATCGGGAGAAACTCACCATACGATATCTCTTGATAGAAATCTCTGAAACTACCGGTGTTATCATAGCCTAGGT
>CALCSS010000198.1 GCA_937893835.1 uncultured Fidelibacterota bacterium | reverse complement strand
AATGCGGGTGTCGTCTACGATGGCCTTGTTGATGATTTGGACCAGGACTGGAGCTCATCGACCACGACCATGTCCGCAAACTGGTCTGGCTTCCAGGACGCGACCAGTGGCATAGCGATGTACGAATACTCCATCGGATCTACCCCTGGCGGTACGGACGTTTTGACCTGGACCGATGGTGGTCTGGAGACCTCTTTCACAGAGTCTGTCACTCTCACCAGCGGTGACGACTATTACATATCTGTCCGGGCGACCGACGGAGCCGGTAACGTGTCGAACATCACCACCTCGGACGGGATCACCGTTGACGCGGTGGACCCCGTGGTCACGGACGTGATAGAGGGCGACATGAATCAGGACCAGGACTACCAGCAGAATGGAAATTCTCTGATCATATCCTGGGCGGGGTCTGACGATCTCAGAAATTTTAGGAATTCGCGCGAGCTGTCCAACTATGACGTGTCGCTTGGAACGGCACCCGGAGAGACTGATGTAGTGGATTGGCTGGATGCCGGTAATGTTGATAGTCATGAGTTTACAGGATTGGAATTGCAAGAATCTGTTACCTATTACGCCAACGTGAAGGCCCTGGACCTTGCGGGCAATGAGTCCGACATCGTCTCAGGCGATGGGATCACAATTGACCAGTCGGGACCCATGACCGGATCGATCAATGATGGTGACTCGACCGACATCGACTGGGTCAACATCAACTATCTGTCTATCGGGAATTGGACAGGGTTCGAAGATGCACTCAGCGGGATCTGGGAGTATGAATACTCTCTGGGACTTGCACCGGAACAGACGCAGGTGGTCTCCTGGACCTCTGCAGGTGCAGACACAAGCATTACGGTATCAGCCTCTCTTACAGAAGGACCAACCTATTACGCAAATCTTAGGGCGGTCGACTCGGTTCAGAACGTGAGTGAGATCATCACCTCAGACGGGTTCGGTCTGGACGTGACCGCTCCCCTGACAGGGATCGTCAATGATGGGCAGGCCGATGACATCACCTGGACAAATGAAGATGCATCCTTGATGGCAAACTGGCAGGATTTCAGTGATGATTACAGTGGCATCGACCTATATGAATATTCCATCGGAACATCACCCGGTGGGCAGAACGTCATTGGCTGGACGGACCTCGGACTGGCCACGACGCTTGAACTGGATGTCGCGCTTGACCATGGACAGACCTATCACGTCACTGTGAGAGCCACCGATGTGGTGGACAATGTCTCCGCGGCGGGGACCAGCGATGGTGTCACGATCGACACCCTCGATCCCGTGTTCACATTCTTGCATGAGGCCCAGTTGGGTGACCCAAGTCACCAGGGAAGTGACTCGTCACTGTCCTTGTTCTGGGAAGGGTCGGACGACCTATCAGGGATCGTGGCCTATGAGGTCGCGCTTGGCACGTCCATAGGTGATTCTGACATGGTCGCATGGACCGATGTGGCCCTTGACATGTCCGTGGACCTGATCGGCCTTGTTCTTGAGGACGGTATCACCTACTACGGATCGGTTAGAACCTCGGACCTTGCGGGGAACACCGCACAGGTCAATGGAAACGGCGTGATCGTGGACACGACACCTCCTGAGTCGGGAGTCGTGATCGATGGCCTACAGGTAGACAATAATTACCAGAGCACCTCTGGCATTGAAGTATCCTGGACAGGATTCAGCGACCAGGGAAGCGGCATCGCAGAGTATTTATACTCCCTGGGTACGGATCAGGACCTACTCAGCGTAGTCGACCATGTGTCCTCAGGATTTGAGCAGTCCATGACCCTGACAGGACTGCCCCTTGATCATGGAGGCAGATACATTTTCTCAGTAGAGGCCATTGACACGGTCG
>CALCSS010000197.1 GCA_937893835.1 uncultured Fidelibacterota bacterium | reverse complement strand
CATGTCAAGGTATTTACCCAAAATATTTCCAAGGGGAATATCCAAACTGCCACCGGCAATAAAACCACTTGTCATCTTTCCCTTATCATTTTGATAGAAGCCAGTACACGCAGTTAAGCTAATACTTGCTTGACCAATAAATAGTCCAGGACTTAATCCAATTTGAAAAGCAGGGCCACCAAAATTCTGTCCTTCGAGATCATTCTTTTGTTGAAAATTATAATAGGCAAATTCGCCAATCAAATTCATAAAAAAATCTCCAGCAAAAATACCAAAAGGGCTACCTACTGATAGTCCGAAAATCAAATTACTCTCATCAAATTCCTCAAAGGAAGAAGCCTTGACGATAGGGTAGCCAGAATATAAGTTCAAACTCCAATTAGGAATGATGACGTATTCCACATCATAGTCCTCATACATTTCCTCATTGCTATCTTGACTTACTCCAGTTTCATAGAATTGCCCATCGCCATAAAGGAGGAGAACTTTATTGTTTGCAACAAGCAATTTTCCATCATAAAGCCTCAAAGAATCAATGTTCTCCATCCTGATCTCTTCAGGGAAGGTCAGCCCCATTGGAGTTATGTATACAGAGATATCATTAACATTGCTCACATCTCCTTCTATGGTGGTACCATCATAGAAGATGACCACCCCACCGACAGGGAATAAAAGATTGCTAAATAAAACGGAAATCAGAATAATTCTCATGGGAAAAAACCTCATCAATTATAACAAAATTAGAAAACAATCACATATAAAACCCTACTCCAATACTACTCATAAAAAAAGAGGATTTAACAGATGTTATTTTTTCTAATGAAAGTGGGCCCACAGGGATTCGAACCCCGAACCAACAGATTATGAGTCTGCTGCTCTAACCGTTGAGCTATGGGCCCAGAAATAAATTTCTGTCGTCAAGAAACGGCTGCAAATGTACCTCCCAATTTATTGTATCGCAACCAGTTCACCTAAGACTGAAAAACTTTTATATGCTTAATATAAATAAAATTTGAAGAATCTTTTTTTGTGTTGTCGTTTCAAATATGTAGCTTAAAATTTATTGAGTAAACCATATGAAAAATTCAAAAAATAAAATTTATACATGTAAGGGTATCAATAGTGCTTGCGCGTTATTAAGATCTGAACGTTTTGATGTCATAGGCATTGATATATTGAAAGGGGGTCGAGCAGATAAGGAGCATAGAATCAAAGATCTTATTAATGATCATATGGTATCATTATTAAATAAAACGGATTTTTATAACAAGTTTCCTGAAGGCAGGACCCAAGGAATAGTAGTAGAATTCTCCGGGAGATTGACAGAGAATGTTTTTCCTGATTATACAGACTCTAACAATGTTTGTCTTTTGGCGCTAGATCAAATAGAGGATCCACAAAATTTTGGCCAAATAATAAGAACCGCAGATTGTGCAGGAATAGATGGGATTATTTTTCCACAACACAATTCTGCACCAATAACCCAAGCAGTATTGCATGTAAGCCAAGGTGCGTTTATCAATGTCCCGCTATATGAAATAACAAACCTAAGCCAAGGATTTGAAGAGTTGAAAAAGAATGACTTTTGGATAGTTGGCCTAGAGAACAGCATTGATGCAACACTGTGGCATGAAATTGATTATTCTGGCAAAACGGTCATTGTAGTGGGGAGTGAGGGAAAAGGCATAAGAAAAAAAATTATGAACAACTGTGATTTTTCAGCTACGATCCCAATGCAAGGGAAGACAAACTCCTTGAATGTGAGTGCTGCAGTATCAGCCATACTTTTTGAAAGGCAAAGACAGATAAATAAGGAATGAACTATGGCATCAACTCACGATTATAAGATCGATTCAAGAAATAATGATATTCAAATTTATGTAAATGGTGACTTCTTCCATCGTACAGAGGCAAAGGTGTCTGTAATGGACAGTGGCTATCTTTTGGGTGATGGAGTTTGGGAAGGTGTTCGCCTACACAATGAACACTTAGTTCACTTGGACAAACATTTAGATCGATTGTATGAGGGGGCTAAGGCCATTGAAATGGAGATTGGAATTTCAAAAGATGAAATGGAAACTGCACTAAAGAAGACAATAGAAATAAATGGAATGAAATCCGATGTACATATTCGTTTGATAGTATCTCGTGGTATAAAAGCAACACCTTACCAGCATCCAAAGGTCACCATTGGAGATCCAACAGTTGTGATCATACCTGAGTATAAAAAAGCTAGTCCTGAATTGAAGGTTGAGGGGATTACATTGGGTATAGTGAATACAATTAGAGATAATCGAATACAGGACCCAAGGATCAATTCTTTAAGTAAGCACAACTGTATTGCTGCTTGCATTGAGGCAGAAAAAATGGGGGTGGACGAGGGGCTTATGTTGGACCCAAAGGGTAATGTCTCTACGTGCAATTCAACTAATTTTTTTATGATATTCAATAAAGAGGTATGGACCTCTAGTGGTGAACATTGTTTGAATGGGGTCACGAGATCCAGCGTGATCGATCTATGTAAAAAAAATGATGTTCCAATCAAGGAAAAAGCCTTTTCATTAGAGGATGTCCATAGTGCCAATGAAGTTTTTGTGACAGGAACGTTTGCTGGTATCATTCCCGTTATTTCCGTTGATGGAATAATTATAGGTGATGGGGCCAGGGGGCTTTTGACAAGACAATTACAAGAATGGTATGAACTAGATCTAGAAGCCATGTCCGATAATCAATGACCGAAATCATTCTTGCAATGTGGTCAGGTCCCCGAAACCTATCCACAGCCATGATGAGAGCGTTTGAGAATCGAAATGATACGGAGGTTCTTGACGAGCCATTCTACGCTCATTATCTATCTGTTACTGGATTGGATCATCCCGGTAGAGATATGATCATTGATTCTCAAAGTACCAATTGGAATGCAGTTGTGGATATGTGTACAAATTCAAATCTCCAGGAAAGGCCAATCTGGTATCAAAAGCATATGGCTCAACACAATCTTGAAGGTTGTGATATTAGTTGGATAAAAGATGTTCAGAATTGTTTGCTAATAAGAGACCCAAAGTATGTCATAGCTAGTTATGGAAAAAAATTCCCTATTGATGATGAACGTTTATTGGGGTATGTACAACAGGCTGAGATCATTGAATTTCTTGAAAAAGAAAATGGTGTGACACCGCCCATTATTGATGCAGACGATATTTTGAAAGATCCAGCACTTATGTTAAAGAAACTATGTGAAAAGATAGGGATTGATTATTCTCCAATGATGTTGTTTTGGCCAAAAGGCCCAAGGAAATCTGATGGGGTCTGGGCGCCATACTGGTATGAAGGAGTACAAGACTCAACAGGATTTCAACCCTATGCATATCGGAAAATAATTCTCGATGATGATCTTATTGATATATATGATAATTGTATGAAATACTATGATGCTATTCATAAAAAAAGGATAAGGCCTTAGACCATTGGAAAGAACATTGATCTTTATTTTTTTTGCCTTGGTCATAACTACACCATTCTTATATCGAATTATTAGGTTGGGTGGTCTTTCTTGGTTTGTAAAAAAGGATCAACTTGGACATGATCAAAATTATGATAAGGCAGAACAATTAAGATTCGTCCAGATCATCATTGGATATTGCTATTTTATACTACATGGTTCAATATCGTGGGGATGGTCAAATATTATGCTGTTCACATTGATCGCATTTTTTATCAGTATTTCTATGGAGATCCTTGGTTCAAATTTTGGATTTATATTTGGAGGCAAATATCAATATGATCCAGAGAAATCTCCTGGTCCTATATATGCTGGGATACCTTTGGTCATCCCATTGTCATGGGCAGGATTGATCTATATGAGTTTGAATTTTTCGATATTTATCCTAGGTCATGATTATTTTGTTGGTTCATCTAAAGGGATGGTCATTTTGATCATTCCAAGTTTCTTACTGACAATTCTTGACCTTGTGCTTGATCCAATAGCGGTGGATGAGAAACGCTGGGAGTGGAAAATACCAGGGCCTTATCACAACGTTCCATTGTTTAATTTTAGTGGATGGTTTTTTACAACCCTCATCATATTATGGTTATTTACAATTTTACATGTTCCAATTATAACTGATACAGATTCAAGTTTATTGTTTCAATATTCACCGGGACTTCTATTTAGCATTCTGCCCGCAATTGCATCTAGACCATGTTTTGAAAGAGGGTTGAAGATACCAGGAGTTATTGGTTTGATCTTTTCAATTGGAATGATCACAACTATCATCATGAGATATAATGCAAACATATTTCAATAAAAAACGCGCCCTAAAAAGAGCGCGTTTTTTATTGAATGTAACTGACCTCACAATGCCAGCGACGTGGATTTATTTTGCTGATTTATTGGAGGTCAGCAAACTACTTGAATTAGACAACTGATCACCCCCTTTCTAGTTTGGTTAATGGAAAATTCCACTAGAATATCTTAAAGGAAAACAACCATATAAGTCAAAATAAAATCAATGATCTTCTATGACGTCACATGATCATTGTCATAATTTTTTTGATATTCTTCGTATCTCACTTTTAATGAGATCGATCTCATCTAGTGAAAGTTCATTACCTACTAGCGTTGCTTTCTCTTCCCATGCCAGTGACCATTTTTCATATCTAGATGTCAGTTTCTGAATCTCATCTATGTCTAATATCTTTTCTTCAATGGTATCGTTATAGTTCTTTTTTTTCATAAACCCTATTTTTCTTTTTCCATCAGGATAAAGTTGATTTTCTTTTTCAATGTCAAATTTGACATGATCATCAACGATATCCTCATATCTATTTAACTCGTCTAAGAGGGCTTTCCCAGATTTTTTGGGATTAATATCAGGGGCATAATTTATATATGGAAGAAAACTCAATCTTTTGATCACGGCCTTTTTAATTTGCTGGAATTTTAAGTATGAATCTGGTTTTGGCCTTTCCTGATTTAGAATGGCTCCGCAACCAGAAATAATCATAGTGATGCATAGTATAGGTAATACCCGCTTCAATCAATGACCATGAATGTTGTGAAACAGATACACCACACCAAGAAACATTTGATGAATGTATGATTCAAGTAAGACTCCGCATTTATAAGCCATTCTCAGGCTTGAAAAAGTTTAAACCATAAAATTCATTTAAAGCAAGGCATAACTAAAATTTGTTAAATAAATAAATAAAGGGATTTAGGTTGAATAAAAAAATTGATTAACCAGATAAAGTTTTTGTTTAAAATACATTTGAGATAGATTATTCAATGAAAAAATATATTTTATTAGGAGTTCTTGCCATGAATTCTTGTACCAAAACTGTTCAACCACCTAAGGCAACTAAGAAACCTTATGAGATGACCGATCATGGTCATGTTCGTATTGATGATTATTATTGGATGCGACTTAATGATGATCAGAAGTCAAAAAAACCATATGATGACCATGCTCAAGATGTGGTCGATTATATTGATGCAGAAAATGCATACCTCCAAAATGATCTTTCTCATACCAAAGAGTTCCAAGATGTCTTATATACTGAGATGATCAGTAGAATAAAGAAGGATGATCAGACCGTCCCCTATTTACAGAATGGTTATTATTATTATGATCGTTTTGAGAAAGGTAAGGAATATGCAATACATTGTCGAAAAAAAGATGATCTCAATAATAAAGAAGAAATAATTCTTGATGAAAATAAATTGGCTGAAGGTCACGATTACTTTACTCTTGGAGGCAAGTATGTTAGTCCTGACAATGTTTGGCTTGCGTTTACTGTTGACACCCTAAGTAGGAGGTTCTATGACATTTATATAAAGAATTTGGAAACAGGAGAGATCCTAGATGATCCAATATCAAATACTGAGGGAGATATAGCCTGGGCAAATGACAATAAAACTATTTTTTATACTACGAAAAACAAGATCACACTTTTGTCAGAAAAGATCTATCGCCATGAGATTGGCACAAAGCCACAAGATGACATATTGGTATATCAAGAACATGATATTGAATATTACACTGGTGTATATCGTTCCAAGTCTGGTGAATATATCATCATCTGGAATAGTAGTACACTTGTAAGCGATTATCATATCCTAAGAGCCGATGATCCGCATGGTGAGTTTATCAATTTTACCAATAGAGGCGTAGATCATGAATATACAATTGAGCATTTGGGAGACAAATTTTATATCATCACTAATTGGGAGGCTAAGAACAATCGTTTGATGGAGGTCTCAGAAGATAAAACAAGCCAGTCTAACTGGGTGGAGGTATTGCCACACAGAGATCATGCACATATTATGGAGATTGATGTTTTCAAGGAGCACCTCGTTATCAACGAACGGATTGATGGGACATCAAAATTAAGGATCATCAATCAGATATCAGAAGATGATGGATACATTGATCTTAAGGATGATATTTACTATACCTATATATCAACCAATAGGGAATATGATACTAGTACATTAAGATTTGTTTATAATTCATTGACAACACCAAGGTGTACATATGACTATGATATGAATACTGGAGAAAAGATTTTATTGAAACAGCAGGCGATCATTGGTGATTATAGTTCATCTAATTACGAAGCGGAAAGAATATATGTAGATGCTAGAGATGGTTTTAAAATCCCAGTCTCGATCGTATATAATAAAAAGATGAGGAAAAATGGCCCACAGAATCTTTTACTATATGGTTATGGATCTTATGGATCTACTGAAGACCCGTACTTCAGCAATACCCGTCTTAGTCTATTAGACCGTGGATTTATTTTTGCAATTGCACACATAAGAGGCAGTCAGATCTATGGTCGTATGTCATACGATGATGGAAAACTCTTTAATAAGATCAACACCTTCAATGATTTTATCGATGTGGGCAAGTATTTTATTGACCAGAACTACACGGATTCTGAGCATTTATTTTGTTCTGGCGCCAGCGCTGGAGGATTATTGATCGGTGCTGTAATAAATCTAGAGCCAGATATTTGGAAGGGAGCAATAGCTGGAGTTCCCTTTGTGGATGTTGTTACCACGATGCTTGACCCATCCATTCCGCTCACATCCAATGAATGGGATGAATGGGGAGATCCCCGTGATAAGGATTACTATGAATATATGTTATCCTATTCGCCTTATGATCAAATTAAGAATCGAAGGTATCCCAATTTATTGGTGACTGCTGGATTTTTTGATTCGCAGGTCCAATACTGGGAGCCATTGAAATGGGTTGCCAAACTAAGGGAATACTGGATCGGAGATAATAAACTTTACTTGCACACTAACATGGGTACAGGGCATGGTGGTGAATCAGGTAGGTTTAAACGCTATAAAGAGTATGCATTACAGTATGCTTTTTTACTAAATCTTGCAGGAATCAACAACTGACATCACTATAATAAATGTGAGTTCTTTGTTATGAAAATGATCTCAGTCATCACAACCTTTAAAACTCCAGCCACAGGAATTGCAAACAACATTCCCAAGGGACCGATCAATGTCCCGCCTATTAGCAGGACAAGCATTACTGCCATAGGATGAAGACCAACGCTCTCTCCAACAACAAGGGGGGTGATGAAGTTATTATCGATCTGTTGTACGATAATGAACATGATGATAATATCTAAAACGAAGAATGGGGAGGGGATTGATCCAAATATTTGATGGTTCAGAGCAATATCACTACCAATATTATTCATCAGTGCTATCAAAATTGCAGGAATCATTCCTATGAATGGGCCTACCATTGGAATCAGGTTTGCGAGCCCTGCAATAATGCCAATGAATACGATCAGAGTAATATTTGCTCCAAGTTGATTTAATAGAAACAGTCCCATTATTGATAGAATCGCCACACTACTGGCTGCTAGGATCTGACCTCTGAGATATTTTGATATTTGCAGTTCTATGTTATATATCATCCTCAAGCCTACCTCAAGATACTTGTTTGGCATGAACCGTACCAATGATCGTTTGAAATCATGATATTCAATCAAGAGAATAATGGTAAAAATGAGAACCATGAATGCAATGAAGAATAGACTGCCTGCTGAGCCCAAAAGTGATAAAACACTTTGGAATATCCCAACCATTACATTCTTTGCAATTAGAATTATTTTTTCGCTTTCAGGTATTAGGTTGGCTATCATATCAGGTAAAGAGTCTCTAATGCTGATCGAGAGGTTCTCAATGCTAGTTGTAAAATCCTCTCTTTGAATTTTTTGGGTGAACAACTTTATCTGAGAACCTAGATTAGATATGAAACTGCCAATAAAAAGAACTCCTATCATGATCGTGGTGGAAAGGATGAGGAATACTCCAAGGGCTCTGGACCTCGTATATCTTTCAATACTGTCAACTGCCTGCAAGAATATGGTGGTGAATAAAAAAGAAAAGACCAACATTCCAATTATTGATGAAAGAAACGGTAGGATCTCCATAGAGAGGAGTCCAATTATTATGAATAATAATAATCTGTAGATCTTTTGGAGGGGATCCATTACTGACTAGGTTTTGCTAACTCTTGGTTTGTTCTCCGTAAACGTTCTCCCAATACCCTGGATAAATTCAATAATATCTTGTTGCCTAACTCAGGTGATCTTTTCATAAGTGTTAATAGATCCGTCCTAAAAAATCCAATAAGCCTAGCAGGTAGAGTTGCAATAGCAGAAGCAGAGCGTGGTTCCTCATCAAGTAAGGCCAGTTCACCAAAGAAATCACCAGATCCTAATGTTGCAAAGATGGTATCTGAATCAGAGTCAGTAATTTTTACCTCTCCATCAAGTATGACATACATTCCTTCAGCAGGTGCAAGCTTTTTAAAGACATGCTCATCTTTTTTATAGGTCCTCTCATGGGTCAAGCGCGCAACATCAGATAGCTCCTTATCTGATAAATTTTCAAAGATAGGGACATTCTTCAATGTCTTTAATATTGGATCAGAATTATCGTTCTTCTTAAAATAATTTTGATACAGAGACTTCATATTATATCAATCCTCTAAAATGAAACAAAGGAACCAGCTATGATTATTTCAATAAGCAAAAAGTAGCCCCCAACAATTGACTTTTCCCATAATTTTGAGTCATTCTTCCAAAGCCAATAGGTAAAGAGAATTCCGTTATAAAGGAAAACCCACAGAGATGCGATACTCCATGAGAATTCAAAATCTTTGATAAAAAGAAGGACAACTAGAATTCCAATACCAATACCAATAAGAATAAATTCAGTAAGAAAGTGAATTAATATTGATTTTTTTTTCTCATCCATAATGATTCGTTTTATGTTTTTGATTATATCCTAAAAAAAGCCCCGATCATTATCGGGGTCTTGAAGGTCAACGATCTTGAGGATGTGAAAACCTTAATATGTCTCACACTCGCTCCACCAACTCTCACCACATTCACACTCATTACCATCTCTGTCCCAACATTCTTTATCAATGTGCCATTCCATCAATTTGCCATCTAGTGTCTTATTGTCATAAAAATATTCAGTTGCCTTGGTACCATTGTCATACCAGTATGTCCATAGACTATCTTTTTGTCCATTTCGATAGGTCCCTTCTAATCTTTTTATGCCATCCTCATAGTAGAAGGTCCAGATACCTTCTCTAAGACCATTTTCAAAAGTACCGATCATTGATTTTCCACCTGTAAAATGAAAGACCTCCTGCTTTATCAGTTCAAGACCATTTTCAGTGTCTTTGTGATAGGAGATGCTACTGGTATTACCATTATTATAGGTTTCCAAGATTCTGGAGGTGTCGCTACTATAGGTTTTGATGGTATTTGTCGTGTCGTTACCAAAGGTAAATGATAAAAACAATAACAAAGGGATTAGATATTTTTTCATTAAGTATGTGTTTTGATTAATATAATCTACAAATGCATCAGCATTAATAAAACCAACACCTGAAACCGATGTTATATAGATAATTATTCCAAAACAAAGATCAATCATACCATCTCTAGCATACAATTCTTAATTTTTTCAATGAAGCTCTTGATTATTGCATTGATTGCATTTCTTGCAAGAAAAGGCCTTATTGTATTGCCAGATCTAAAATGGCTTTTACAAAAGAAGGATAAAGATAAGAACTTGGAGAGTAAATAAAACCCTATAAAGGATACAATATGAAAACATATTTACAAGGACTGATAACTGGTGCTCTGTTATGTGCTTCGATAATATTATTTATTGGTGCAGGCAGAAATACACTACAGGTTGGCAGGTATGATTATTATATAAGCAGTGATGACATAACAAGGGAACATTATTCGCGAATCTTTGACACAGCAACTGGCGTTGTATATCATAAACAGTTTACCCCTGGTGGAGACCAAGTGGATATTAAATGGGTAAATGGTGAGCGTATCGAAAGAAGGCATTTCCGTCCCGATCTATCTATTTGGAGGAGTGATGCTTGGGATGAGTATGAAAGATCATATGAGGAAAATAGAAATTCAAATTATTGATATTAATTAGACATCGTTTAGCAGAATATTCTATTAGTCCATTCATTTACAATTAGGTAGAGGGGAATGTGGCTGATTGACAGAGGTAAGGATTTACAAACCCCTCTACCTACCCAAGGTCAAAGCCAAAATTAATAAGGTCTACTATGCTGATTTAGTGATTCAAGACACATATATGACGCAGGTCACACTTTTCAAGTTATTGATCCTGAAATAATATTTGATCAACTAAAAACTCAATGTCGTTTATATTGATCTCACCATCTTTATCCGTATCATACCTAAATAGATGATAAATATCCAATGGAACACTCATTAAATCATAATGGTCAATGATATAGTTTATGTCTAGGATATCAATTGTGTTATCAAGGTTGATATCTCCAGCTAGGAGATTTACTGCAAATGACCAATTATCCTTCCTTACCTTATAAACCTTGTGTTGATCGGGATATTGGATCTCTAGAACAGTATTCTTATCATTTGTTACTTCTGTGATCAATGCCCCTCTATTGTTTATTGTCCCCCAATTGATCAATGTGTTTCCATTTGGCAACCTCTGTACACTACCCATTGCAAGCCCTATTATGCTATCTGGATGGATATAGTCCCATACTAGCTCAGCAGTCTTTTCATTTTCATCAAGACCATATTCAAGAACTCTGGAAATGGGAGGGGAATGTGTTACTCCATTATCAAATAATGTGATATTCCCATTGTCTAATCTCCGGACATCATGTTGCATTTTGAACCCATGTTTTGGGTCATTGATAAAGGTGAATTCATTTAATGGGCCACCTAAATGCCACACAATATCACCACTTTGTCTGTTGATCTTTAGAATCTCATTGCTTGCTCTATTAGATATTAATATATGTTCATCACCATCTACCTCTATGCTATTACAATGCATCCATTCAATAGCGTCAGCCTCTAGATTAAGATTGGTATAATCTGCGATGCTCAAATGCTCCCATGCATTCCATTCAAATATCAATTCATCATTTGAATTAAACTCCTGAATGATCAAAATTCCAGTTATCCATGCAACAGATTGTCCCCCATCAATGATTGCGCTCATATCGACAAAGATTGAATCATATGCTTCTAGTATGTAATGACCATTTTCAAGAACCTGGATGTCATGGTAGTCAGCGATGTAGGACCCTTCACATCTTAAAGTATCTACTTCTTTCATCAAGCTATCAAGTAATATCCAAGACCCGTCGAGTCTGTCATAATAAGACAAAAGGTCTTGATTAACCTTGAAGTCCAAGCCCATATGGTTACTGTGTACATGCCATTGTACGTTTAAATTGGAATCAAGAATCGCCATAAACCTATCTTCTTCAGACATTGTGTATAAGAATATGGGACTAGGATTTGGATTGGCCATTTGCACGACCTCAAACTCTGGATAGTTTTGTGAATATAATAACCCAATAAATATTAATGATGATATATGTATACCCATATTTGAATCTACCCATCATCCCATAAACAGGAAACCCCACGAATGTGGGGCTTGATGCTTAAAGATAATTTTAATTCAGCAATATTATTGTTTTTTGTCTGACAGTGAAGAATTAGTGGAGGTTAATCACAGGAAACGGTGTTGGTCTTGGGGCAAAATCTTCCGACAGTATAGAGCTTTATTAGCTCAGCTTCGAACGTGACCAGAAACTAAGTGCTGCAATTGTTCCTGTGGCTATCACTGGCGGCGGGAGCA
>CALCSS010000196.1 GCA_937893835.1 uncultured Fidelibacterota bacterium | reverse complement strand
GATGATAGTTATATAACTATTGATGGAAAGGGTGATTTTTCTTCAAAGGAAATTGATTTATACGCTGATATGGAAAAGGCTGGCATTGATTTGATAAATAATTTTTTACCTGGAAATTTTGTTTCAGGTAAAGCCACGGGTAATTTGAAAATATATGGTGATTTTTCATCACCATCAGTTGGTGCTGCACTTGTATGTGAAAATGTTAATGTAAGCAATTTTGATCTTGAGTCAATCGAACTCAATTCGCATATAGAGGTCAGAGATAGTATACCATCAGGATTTATCGATATCAAAGCAGGTAGAGGGATATGGGAAAATCGTAGTTTTGATAGCGGTACAGTAAGTGCGATACTTGATAACAGGTCAATTGTGGTAGAAAATTGTCACTTCAAATCAGGAAAGGATTTTTTACAATTATCAGGGATGTTTGATGGTTATGGAAAATATGAGATTGATAGATTTCAACTAGCTTATCAAGATAATTACCTTATCAATTCACAACCAATAAATTTTCTATACAAAGATTCAGTACTCAATGTGCATCCATTTGAATTCCATATAAATGATGGAAAGCTGGAAGGAGTAATATCTGGTGGTACTAAAACCGAAGGAAGGTTCAAAATGTCAAATTTTGATGCACAGATTCTTACTCAATTCCTAAATGAAGATAAATTGAAGTTTTCTGGTTTGATTTTTGGTGAGATTTGGTTGGGCCTTGATGGAGATGAAATTAATATAGATGCAGACCTCTCATTGAAAAAAGGGGTTTATATGAAAGAGGCATTTGATGAAATGATGCTTTCTTGTCTTTACAAAAATGGTATACTACATATTGATGATATCTCTATGACCCGAAAAGGATCTATGGGTCTACAGGCTACAGGAATAATTCCAATAACAAAAAAAATAATAAGGCAGCCATTAATATCTCTGACTTCTAATTTTTCCAATTTATCATTGCAATTTATTCACAGATTTATCCCTAAGTTTTTCAAAATATCTGGAAATGGTACAGGTAATCTGAATCTTAGTGGTACAACAGAATCAACGACCTTTAAATATGATATCAATATCGTTGATGCATCATTTGACCTTATTGAATTAGGTAATTTTATTAGTAATGGTGAATATGATGGAAAAATTTTTAATGTAAAGCAGGCAAGATCAATAACAAAAGATGGATTGGTCACTGGTTCTGGTAAAATTCCTTTTGATCTTAATTTAGGTTCTTCAGCTTTTGGAAAATTATTTGATAATGAAAAAATTGATTTCATTGCAAATGCAAATATTAGAACCTTACCTTTTTTATCTTCTTATATCTCAGATCTAGACTCTGCAGTGGGGAAGTTTGAGATTGAATTATCATTGAATGGGATTTCAAATGATGTACAGCGCAATGGTGAGATCAGGATTACAAATGGCCGCCTTTACACTTTATTATTGAGTGACCCTGTTGATCTAATAGATGGTTATGCAACTATGCAAAATAATGAATTATCAATTCATAATTTGCAAGCATTATTGTTTGATAATAAAAATAAGGGAGGAAATCCTTTAAAACAGAATACATATATATCAGGGGCAATGGATTTTTCAGAATTTTTTAATCCTGGTTATGATTTGAGAATCAAAGCCAAAGACGCATCATTTCAATTGCTATTTTTTGATATATCAGGAAATAGTAACCTTGATCTTACCATAGCTGGAAGAGATACGATCTTCATAAATGGTATGGTGGAAGCAACTGAAGCCAATGTCTTTTATGAGTTCACTACTGAGGATGTTGGAACAGTATTGCAAAGTGAACAAGACAATGTTCTAGCATATAATCTTAATATTCCAATAAGGGGGAAATCATATTTTAAAAATTCTCAAATAGATGCAGAGGTTATAGGTGAATTGAATCTCTCTCAAATTGGAAATCAAGAAGTTGATTTTGGTGGACAGATTATTGTTGAGGATGGAAGTGTATTCTCGTATAAGGATTACTTTGAAAAACTCCAAGGTATAGTGAGCTTCGATAATAAAGGTTTTAATCCAAATATCGATGTCAGTGCCTACACTATGATTGATGATGAGAGAATTGATCTTAGTATTAGAGGTGGTATTGAAGATCTTGATATTATTTTGGAATCGGGTAGTGGTTTTTCAGAAAGTGATATTCTTGAATTATTGACTTGGGGTAAACGTTTTGAGGACCAAGAGTTGACATCAACTGGTTTTGGAAACCAAACAGTATCCATTCTAGGTACTCTTTTGGAAAATCAATTAGAAAAAAATCTTAGAGACTCAAATATTGGAATGATGAATTTAGTGGATGATATTGATATCACTGGGGCAGCAGGCCTTTTCCAAGGAGCCAATGAAGATTTTGAGGTGACGACAAAAACTAAAATCAGTGAAAAAACCTTTTTGAATTTATCTTATAAACGGTCCTTCTCTCTTAATCAAGACCAGTCTCAAGTTGGAGTTGAATATAAATTAAATAGACATTTTTCTGTGGTTGGGAATGTCGATGAGGAAGGTAAATTAAACCTGAAATATCGTTATAGATACGCATATTAATATATGATTCGAAAATTAAAGGTATTTATTTACCTAATGCCATTCATAGGTATCATTCTTGCACAAGATGATCAAATATTTATTAGGGCTCTAACCCTAGAGGGAAATGAGAATGTATCTAAGAATGAAATACTTTTCATTGTTCGTCAGCGTCCTCCAAACTTCTTTTTTCGTAGACCAAAATTTGATCCAAGGTTACTAAGATTAGATGCTCTTACATTAAAGAACTATTATTATTCGAAAGGTTTCTTAGATGTGATAATAAAAGAATCTTATACTATTGAAGATGCTGATAATGAAAATAAGTATACGGATATCTTGTATGAAATTAATGAAGGGAATCAATATCATATTTCAAAAATTGATATAATTGGGAATGATTTAATCTCGCCAAAAAAGATAAATAAATTACTAGATCTAAAGGTAAATACGCCATATAACCCAGTGGGATTAAATGATAATTTATATTTATTGGAAAATGAATACCAAGAGCTCGGCAAGCTATTTGCCTCTATTAACATACAAGATGAAATCAGTGATTCAGTAACGGTTAATATCAAGATTGACGAGGGGAAGTATATATATATAAATGATACTAGGATAGAAAGAAGAGGTAATATTGATAGTTTAATAATACTAAGAGAACTAAAGTATAGAACTGGCGATCTATATTCAAAATTAAAAATTGATAGGACATCTAAACATCTTCGTGAAATAGGCATTTTTTCCACAGCAAATATATTTCCTGAAAAAATACCAGACTCTGATACCTTAGTAAATATTATCATTGATTTGAGAAGATATAAACAAAGAGAATGGAACTCATCTGGAGGTTATGATCCAATTAGTTTTGCTGAAGGTGCTCCAGAGTTATCGGCTTTTAGTGCAATAATAGAATGGCGAAATAGAGCCTTCTTTAATTCTCCAAAACAATTTTCAACAAAAATTATGGTGGGTATTCCTGTAGAAGTGGATTTCATAGCACCAAGACTTCGCTATGATTTAAGTCTGTTTTCTAATTGGTTTCTTGGAGTTCGATTTCCATCAAAAATGACAGCGTATTATGAGAGATTTATAATATATGAAGAACAAAAATATCAAGAATCAATAGACCGTTTTGGAACAAATTTTACACAACGTTTTCGACTTAGAGACCGATCATATATTGAAACAAAATCACTGTGGGAATACTTTGCTGATGCATCAGAAGAGAATATTCAAGAGCGTTCGATATCACTTAAATTGAATATTGATGGCAAAGATGATCCCTTATTTACTAGAAAGGGATATTTAATCAATGGATTGATAAAATCAGCAGGTTTTGGTGGTAATAGAGCCTATACAAAATTAGATATGACACTTAATTCATATTTACCTCTGTCCAAAAGCTCTGTTTTCGCAATACGAATGCAAATTGGGAAATTATGGGGTTGGGATAATGATAATGATGATTATTCCTTTGAAAAATTCTATCTGGGTGGTAGTACATCAATGAGAGGTTGGGAAGTATTAAGATTTACTGAGACTGAACAAAAGGAACCTAATGGTGAAACAATTCGATTAATGACCAATATTGAACTAAGACAGAAAATTTACAAATCATTTGGAATTACTATTTTCTCTGATGGAGGTATGCTTGCTGAAGTTTTCCCAAAAGATATTTTTTCTGAATTAAAATGGGATGCTGGCATTGGAATTACAATTGATACTCCTCTAGGTCCTGCCCGATTGGATTATGCCACACAACTTGATGATATGTCTAGACATAAACTACAATTAGGAGTGCAGAATTTATTTTAAATTTATATGGAACTCGAATATTTGAATTTCATTTAAGTTTTAGAGCAAATACTTTTTGTATCGCATGACAAGCATTAATTTTCGCAGCTTTTAATTAAAGGAATATAATGAAAACTCAAAAAATCTTGGCCCTATTAGTTTTATTTTTATTGGTTAGTTGTACCAAATCAGCAGAGGAACTATTAGAACTATCCGAAAATAATGTTCAGAATAATAAGATTGACCTAGCAATCAAAGACTTACAAAATCTTCTCAAAAAATATCCTGCTGATAGTTTGGCATCTAGGGCTCAATACAAACTTGCATCAATCTACCTTAATTGGAAGAACGATCCTGAAATGGGTTATGATGCATTGCAAAAGACTGTTAATAAATATGCTGAGTCTGTGCATGGAGAGCAAGCTAGGAACCAGATAGTTGAATTTCCTGAATATATAATAAATAAGGCTGAATCCTTACGAAAACAAAAATTATTAAAAGAAGCTGTGAACCACCTAATGTATATGACCAATAAATATGAGCAACATAAGCTTGCTTCCAAAGCGCAGTATATGTTAGGAGATGTATATATGAATGATTTTCGTGATTTTACTACTGCTGTTCAAGAGTATAGAAAGGTCCTAGAAAATCATAGTGGTTCTGGTCAAGAGCCTCATGCATTATTTATGATTGGTTATATTTATGCAAATGTTATCAATGACGAAAAAAGTGCCAAGATAGAGTATGAAGATTTCTTAAAAAGATTTCCCAATCATGAGTTAGCACCATCAGTGCAATTTGAGATTGAATACTTGGGGAAAAGTATAGAAGAAATACCTGCTTTAAAGCATATTACATCATAGACAATATCAAATGAATGATTTCAGTTTAACAGAGATAAATGCACGTATATCAAAATCTTCCAGTTTTGTAGATGATTTAAAAAAAGGGATGAATGGTTTTATCCTTGGTCAAGATGATTTGATCAATAAGATCTTGATATCAATGTTGTCAAATGGTCATATACTTCTAGAGGGTGTTCCAGGATTAGCTAAGACCTTGATGGTCAAAACTCTATCCAGGTTGATAAAAACAGATTTTCAAAGGATTCAATTTACTCCTGATATGTTACCAGCAGATTTATTGGGAACGCTTATATTTAATCAAAAAACAGGAAGTTTTGATACTCGAAAAG
>CALCSS010000195.1 GCA_937893835.1 uncultured Fidelibacterota bacterium | reverse complement strand
CCTATTTGGATGGTACAGGGTCTATTGTTGATGAGGGTGAGATTGAATATGAGTGGACGGTCCTTACGGAAGTCGGTGATGGTAGTTGGCAGGAGACCTTGGTCATAACCAACAGTGAGTCTGATGAACCAGACCCAAGGTTTAAATACCCTGATGAGCTTGCAGCGGACACTGAGTTCTTAGTGCAACTAAGGATCTACAATGATCTAGGTACCTGTGAGGATTTGGATACTGTTGCTGTGTTCATACAGTCCAACATGTGCCCCAGGGCAAGTGCGGGTGATGACCAGACACTTAGTAATGGCTGTGACTACCAAGCAACATTTGATGGATCGGACTCTGAAGACCCGCAGGATGAGGATCTGACCTTCTCATGGTCATCCCTGGATGGTTATGATGCCAATTTTATAGTCTCAGATGCGGTTGAGGCTGTCTTTGAATTCCCTGACACCGATACAGATCAGACCTTCTCATTCGAACTGACCGTCAGTGATGCGGTGCAGAGTATAACTGATACTGTTAAGGTGTTCTACCTGGACAATGATGCCCCGGTGGCAGATGCAGGGAGTGATATAAATACATGCGATTATCAATTTACATTATCTGCAAATCAGTCCTATGATGTGAATTGGAACGAGCTCTCCTATAGTTGGACATCGTTGGATGGAATTGTGATAACTGATGCCAATACAAATAGACCAACGGTGACCAGTCCAGTTGATCTCACTGAATCTCAAACATATAGATTTGCATTGGAAATAAATGATGGCTTCTGCTCAGCATATGATACTGTTAGTGCCTTGATCCAGGAAAACTTGTGTCCTGTCGCTGATGCGGGAGATACACGAAGACTACCGAAGTTTGAAGCATCTACTATCATTCTCGATGCTGCCAACTCCTTTGATCCTGATGGAGGATCTTTAAGTTATGAATGGACCACCCCCACAGGGTCCACCATATCTGACCCTACCGTTTCTGTATCAGACCTTGAGCCTCAAAGTAGATATTCCAGTTACACATATGTTCTGAAGGTCATGGATTCAGATAATGCCATAAGCACAGATACGGTTGAGGTCATATATAGCCATTTTTCAGCCCCTGTGAGCCCGACCCTGTACGCGGTTGCAAGTCACGGACAGGTCCTGGTCTCATGGGACGCTTCATCAGAGGCATCCTATGATTCCTTAACAGGCTATTCAGATTTTGAAGGCTATAAGTTATACCGCTCCATTGATGGTGGAATGACCTGGGGCGGAGATGATGATAAGCTCTATGACTTCAATGGTGAGTTCGTAGGATGGCTTCCATATGCCCAATATGATTTTGATTATGATGAGGATTACTTCCACTGCATATACGATTACAATGGAGATTGTGAGTCAGAGAACACGAGACAGACATCGATCGGTGGATTAGACCCCTACCTACCTCGTTTCACATTGGGAAGTAATACTGGACTTGAATATTCTTTTGTTGATTCCAATGTCATTGACGGGGTCGAGTATACATATACGGTGACTGCCTATGACATGGGTCTGCCGAAATTTGAACTAACTCTTGATGAGACCGACTCTTCAGGAATATTCAGCGCTGATACTCTCTGGTCAGTGTCAAATCCTGGCCAATTCTATGGTCCTGATTCAATTGACTTTTTTGATGAGGCTGGCAATTGGATAAGAAAGGACGCGAATCCAAATAGAGGTTTTCCATTTCTTGAATCAGTCAAGGGTGACTCAGGTGACCATAATTTCATCACGGTTGTTCCAGGATATACGGCCTTGGACATCTCCTTCCCAGATGCGAGTGACATTGAAGCTTTGTTTACTTCCAATTCTTTGAACATAGGTACGGGTGACAGAGACTATTTTATCGTTGATAGAACAAAGATCGTACAAGACCAGGTCAAGTATGAGATCCAGGCAAGTCAGAGCAGTACCGCAGTGGATGGCATGGCCTGTGAAGACCCTTTGGTCTTTGGCTATGTCGTTGGGGACAGCCTAGGTACTCCCAGTTCAACAATCACCTATTACGAAGAGGATCTTAACTTTTTTGAAAAAGATTCCATCTCAGGACTCCCAGGTACTGTCCATGAGAATGGTTCATACGTTGTTCCTGACTATGATATCGTCTCGCCTGTTGGTAGATGGAGCAATCAGTTCAAAGGAATTCGATTCAAGATAAAAAATAAGATTCCCTTAGGCGTGTCTGCTGTTCCTCCTGTGAGTCTCGATACACTCTTGTGGTCTTGGACCGATCCTGATAGTGCTGCAATGGACAGTGCAACAGTATTTGGCTTCTTGTTTTCAGTCTTCCCTGAGCTTTCATATACCAATGTGACAAGTTATCTCAGAAGGTTGAACTTTGACTATAAATTAGAGTTTGTTTCGGAGCCTGATAGTGGCACGGCGATATCAATCACCAATACCTCTGGCCCTGGTAAGATGTATTTCCCATTCAAGATAATTAATATGTGGACCGGAAAAGAAGTTGGTATATCCTGCAATGATTATGGCTCGTTGGATGCGTCACCGATCGACTATGCCAATGGTGCGGCAGACTATGTCTGGACACCAGGTGAAGATATATTTCTCATAAAGGATTCTCTCAGGATTGCCGGAGCATGGCTCGAGGCATATAACTATAATCTTGAGCTTTTACTTCCGGTGTCCAATAGCCAAAAGAATAGGAAGGCATATGATGATGGTAATGGATATGATCAGGGAGATACAGTATACTATCAAGGTACCCTCTGGCATGCGATAGTCCCAGCGGATGCAGGGGTAAAACCTCAGTCGGTCTTCTCTGACCAGGATGATGATGGTCTTAGAAACAATCCATGGAGGCCCGCCTATCCTTGGGCGGGTGGTGAGCAGATGCTGATCAAGCCTCATAAGTTATTCGTTGATGGGGACAACTGGTATTCTGACATGTCTAAACTTGGTGAGCAGGTTGGAATAGCTGACACCTTGTGCCTTGATTCCATCAAGGTCGTACCCAATCCATATAAGGCCAGTTCCAAGTTCAATGAGTCACCAAACTCACGCAGAATACGATTTACTCATCTGCCTACCCAGTGTCGTATCTCGATCTATACCATAGCAGGGGAGCATGTGACCACCTTCGATCATCAGCAACAATTTGATGGTAATGCCTGGTGGAATCTAAGGACCGGTAACGATCAGGATGGTCCAGAGATCGCTCCTGGTCTCTATATATATGTCATTGAATTTCCAGAGGAGAAGGAGTATTGTATTGATACATATGATGATGATGGTGATATTCAGGGAAGTTTAGAAAATGATTATTATTCAAATGATAAGTATGACAATAAGAAGGTCATCAAGAAGACCCAGTACCACATCGGTAAATTTGCGGTGATACGATGATCAAGCGATTACCGATTCTTCTTTTG
>CALCSS010000194.1 GCA_937893835.1 uncultured Fidelibacterota bacterium | reverse complement strand
CATTGTTCCTGATCATATATTGACAGCAGATCAGAAGCATAACAAGTTCAGCAAGCTCATCCCACCAGTGCTTAGAGTAAGCTCTGGTGATGTGATCAAGGCCGACACATATGAGGCATCTGATAGGCAGTTGCATTCAAAGGCGAAGATTGAAGATCTTGTTAATATAGATTTCGGACCGATACATCCCATAACTGGTCCTGTTTATGTTGAGGAGGCTGAGGTTGGAGATATCTTGGCAGTTGATCTTTTGAAGATCGACCTTCATGATTATGGCTGGCAGGCAATTGTGGGTGGTTTTGGATTTTTGACGGATAGATTTCCAGAGCCTAAACTAAACATCCATGAGATCGATGTTGAAAACAGGACATCTATGTTCAATGAAAAGATAAGGATTCCACTTAGACCCTTCCCAGGTATAATGGGCGTTGCTCCTGATACAGAGGAAATGCTCTCAACGATTCCACCTAGGGCAAATGGTGGCAACATGGATGACCCAAGTCTTGTTGAGGGTACGACCGTATACTTTCCAGTATTTGTAAAGGGTGGATTGTTTTCCATTGGTGATGGACATGCAGTACAGGGCCTAGGTGAAGTATGTGGTACGGCCATTGAGGCACCTATGACATTCACTTATCGTTTGAGGGTCATAAAGGACAAGTCCGAGATCCAGGAACCGCAGTATGAGACAGACGATTATTATGCGGTCACTGGTTTTGGGGAGACCATCGACATTGCGACAAAGAAGGCAGTGAATTACATGGTAGATCACTTGAGCAACAATTATGAGATATCTGCTGAGGATGCTTATATGCTATGTTCTTTGGTGGGAGACCTAAAGATCGCAGAGGTTGTTGATGTCCCCAATATGTTGGTAACCATGCATTTTCCTAGATCCATTCTCGATCAATTATAATGAGATAGAGTTTCAACCTCAAAAAGGGATTCATTTATGAATCCCTTTTTTACTATAGATCAATAAAAAATATTTAATACATTTGGGGCTATTATTTTTTTGAAGATATAAATGGAATATTTAGAAAA
>CALCSS010000193.1 GCA_937893835.1 uncultured Fidelibacterota bacterium | reverse complement strand
AGGTCTTTACATACCAGTTCACTGTCCCCAATGAATCAAATCCTAGGCTGACCATTATCTCTTCATAAGATGGAGGTTGCCCATGAAGCAATGTGAATCTCTGAATGAGATTCAAAAACTTCTTCAATTTTGGAGACAGAGGTTTGTTCATGAGGTAATCGATGAATGCGTTATCGACCTTCCATCCCAAACAATAGAGCGAGATGTCTCCTTGTTTAGATGACCATTGATCCTATTGACGGCACGAATCACAGATATGGAAGACCTTTCTTGTTTTTTAAATATGTTCTTCATTGAATGATCCTATTGATTTAATACTCGTAAGTTGCTCGTAAGTATATTACATCATATTTTCATTCAATACAAATAAAAAGCCCCTTCATAAGGGGCTTTTTATCATTATGCTCTAATAATTTGAAACTTTATAGAGGACCTACAGATGTACCTAGCCATATCCCAAGACAAAAAAGTATGCCTGTGGCATTGTGCATTATAATGGTCCCCCAATTCGCAGGCTGAAGAAGACGATCATTATAGTACTTATACAGGGTCTGTATTGATGTTACACCAAAATATGCTGCCAATAATGATATCAAGGTCAGCTGGGGAAAGGTTCCATTCAATGCCAGCACGACAATGCTCAGAAATGCTCCAACAACCAAGAATACATATCCAGTTCTAGCTTTCTCGGGTCCCAACACAACGATCAGTGTGTCCTTTCCTGTCTGCTTATCACTATCATGATCTGGAAATTCATTGATATATACAATTGCGGCAACAAGTAATCCGATCGGAATCCCTGCCAAAAACGCTTCTGGAAGAAGTTGACCTGTCTGTATCAATGTGCTACCTGCAACCATGAGAGGACCAAAATTGAGACCTATGATCAATTCACCCAACCCCTTTCTTGATGAGAAACGAAAAGGAGGTGCGGTATAGAATAGACCTGACAAGAATCCGATCAATCCTAGCCAAAGGACTGGCATTCCAGCCTTCAATATGAGTGGAATACCAACAACAGCACTGAGCGCAAATGTGACTATGGCAACTTTGAGCATTCCCTTGGGTGATATCAGTCCCATTTGGATACTACGACTGCCACCATTCAAACCCACGTTACTGTAATTATAGTTCAACTCATCGGTCCCACTTATATGGTCATAATAATCATTAGATGTATTTGTGCCAATATGAAGCAATGAACCACCCAACAGGGTCAGACCAAGCCAGCCCCAATCCACAGTGAAACCTGCGAGGTTTGCAACAGCAGCACCTACAAAGATCGGTACCATGGTCGCAGATAGAAATGGTAGTCTCATGATCACGACCCAAGTAAATATCTTGGTCATAAGATCGATCTTGGGTCTTACCTCATCAGATGTCTTATCATCTAGAGGATTCGTCACTCCACAATATCCAATATGATTGCCTTCCTTGTCCTTGGTTGGTGTGATCTTTATACGGGCTGGGAACTCGCTACCATCTTTTCGAATGAAGGTGGTATCACCTTCCCATTTGCCTTTTTTGACCGATTCATCCAACCAACCAACGACATGACCCAGGACAACTTGTCCATCACTGAAATCACTGACTCGCATCTTGCCAACAACCTCTTCTTGGCTATATCCAAAAAGAGTGGTAGCTCCTTCACTAAATGTTTCCACCTTACCATCAAGGTCACAAGTGATCACACTTTTTACATTATCGCTCATAGTAAAATATCCTTAAATAATATTATTCATATAGTAAAACTAATGCTTAACCCACTGATCTGAAAAACGAATATTAAACAGGAAAGAAGATGGGTCTGCTTGGCGCTGAATCCAGACTCCAATTTGGGATCTGGATCTGTAAGAAACCAAATCCATCCAAAATATCATCAGGGATGTATAATAATTCAGATATGGTATCTCCATGCTTAAAAAATGTTCTATGATTGCCTAGTCTGCCACCGTCATTTGCCTTATCAATGGAAGGTACATCAACCAATAAATGCTTTACACCCAATTCATTGATGTGATCCACTGCATCATTGGTGAAAAATGGTGCGGGTCGTTCATCATAGTTCCTAGACAGTTTTGATCGATCATTCGGCAGTGTTCGTATGATCAAGGCATCATAGGTACTTGATAACTTTTTTCTAATTGCATGTTTGCTGATCACAAGATCATCTAAGATGTCACAATGGTATGATTCGTCAATAGAACTTGCTTTCTCTGGCTCTACCGTTATGATGCAAGCGGGAATGAGACCTTTGGGACACACATCTGATATCCTCTCTTCAGAATCAATTATGTGAGCAATGCACTCAGTATGAGTACCTGTACAATGTATGTTAAAGGATACAATAGGAACATTGCAACTTCCACCCTGTCTAACATCACCAATAAAATCACCAGCACATTCAGGCTCTATCCTAGGCTGGTCAGCACCATAGAATATTGGTGTATTTCCAGAAAAGTCATTATTTATGGATAGGTCCACACCCGCATCCATATCAAGATCATATATTTGATCGTCGTGCTTGATTTTAGCGATCAAACTATTTTTGTCTGTCCATTATGAGATCTTTTATCTCTCCATCATCAGGAAAACGATTTAAAGATTTTTTGGAGAAGATGAGGTTATCATCTAGACAGATCTCAAACACACCACCCCCACTGGATATGAGCGAAACATCTACCTGAGGAAAGTTCTTTTTTAATTCAACTTCCAGACTGGAAGCCCTAGGCAAATAATTTCACATGGAACAATATTCTATGGATATCTTCATAAGCATTAACCTATTATTTATGATCGAAAAATTTTAAGATGTCATCTGGATGACTATGCAAATTAACCTCATCGAAGATATGAACTAACATTCCTTTTTCATCTATGAGGAATGTCTTTCTTGAGGGAAATAAAAACCATTTATTAACAGCGTAGGCTTCTCCCATTACTCTATCAGCATCAGATAAAAGATCAAAATTAAGTTCATATTTTTCCTTGAATGATCTTAATGTTCTCTCAGAATCAAAACTAACGCCAAGTATGGAGATGTTATGGTCTTGAAAATCATCAAACTTGTCACGGAACCCGCAAGCCTGCTTGATTCATCCGGGTGTCTCTGCCTTTGGAAAAAAATACACAACCAGTTTTTTTCCCTTATAATCATCAAGCCTATGTAGGATACCATCTTGGTTCCTTAACTGAAAATCAGGTGCAGTGGAGCCAACTCTTAGATTTGACCCAAACAAGAGTATATTTAGAAACATTATTGGTATTATTCTATTTATCATGATATGATCTTTTGAGAGATAAACTAAACAGGGCTTAAAGTTAATGGTATTAAATTTTAGATAATGGATTCATCTAAGATCAAAACAATAGCGAAAGAAGTCATTAGAATTGAGGCCGAGGCGGTATCCCAAATTGAGGGACGCATTGATGACCTATTTGAGTCTGCAATACAAAAGATCATCCAATGCAATGGAAGATTGATCGTGTCGGGGATGGGGAAATCTGGATTGATCTCACAAAAGATCGCTTCCACGATGGCCTCGACAGGCACGCCATCACATTTTGTGCATCCCGCAGAGGCGACCCATGGTGATCTAGGAATGATAACGGGAGATGATATTCTACTGATCGTCAGCAATAGTGGTGAGACCATGGAGCTAATACAGATATTACCATCTCTCAAGAAGAAAGGCGTTATGATCATTGGCCTGATCGGAAGACAGAATTCTACTCTTGCACAGGAAGCAGATATCTACCTGGATACATCTGTTGATAAAGAAGCCTGCACCTTGGACCTTGCTCCAACTGCAAGCACAACTGCCACACTGGCGATGGGAGATGCTCTTGCAGTTTCACTTCTCGAACTTCGAGGATTCAATAAGGAAGACTTTGCCGAGCTTCATCCTGGTGGGATACTTGGAAAACGCTTATTACTTACAATAGATCATCTAACTCACAAGGGAGACGACATACCCTTCATTTTCAGCAATTCCAGTGTCAAAGATGCATTGTTCAATATCTCAGAAAAGGGACTCGGACTAACTGGGGTAATAGATGACGAAGGTACCCTGATAGGAATCATTACTGATGGAGATATTAGGAGGGGGTTGGAGAAGATTGGTGATGATATTTTACACAAGACAGCAGAATTTCTAATGTCAAAAGACCCGAAATGGGTCTCATCGGATACCTTGGCCATATCCGCACTTGAATTAATGGAGAAATATTCCATAACAAGTTTATTTGTATTTTCCGATCAAAGTTTGAAAAGACCAGATGGTATCGTTCACATTCATGATATTTTAAGATCTGGTGTTCAATAGATCGATTGAACATATAGCTACCATCATATAAACATATCTAACTAACATAGAATACCAATGAATGAAAAAATAAGGAATGTCTGTTTTTACATCTTGATTATTGTATTAATGTCTTTAATTGGATGTGAGAAGAAGCAAGCAGTAAACATCTATGAATCGGAAGAGTACAAGACCCTTACTCGTAAAGATATAACCGTTGGAGAATCCATATGGGCGATCGCATGTTTTCGTTGTCATATGTATGGCACCAATGGAGCTGTGCTATTAGAGGAAAAGGAATATTGGGACAATACTGCCTCAAAAGGCATTGATGAGTTATTCAAGAGTGTCTGGGAGGGCAAGCAAGGCGATAATGGCGCAATGCCAGCAAAAGGCTTCTGTAATTTATGTTCGGAGGAGGAAATTAGAAGATCGGTGTTCTATATCTTTCATTTGGCGAAAAAGGTTCAAGCAGCAAATGAAAGTAAATCCAGTGGCTAGAGTAACCTAATTCTTCAATACCTCGGAGACCTCAGTGGAGTCCTCTATCTTTCTAGCAACTCCTAAGAAGGTATCTACATCCATCTCTTTTAAATATACTGCCCCATGAACTGCTCTTAGATGGGGGTTTTTATTTCGGTACCAATAATCTCTACCAAGTAGTAATTGTAGATCATGGTGCTGTTCGACCCATATCTTTTGGGACAGTTCAGAAAAGGGACCATCATATTCGTAACTGGGGAAAGAGGCATCTTTTTGGCTTAAATAACAATTCATAAAGGTGGAATTCAGAATTGACATTGAATTAAGAGTGACTGGAACAATGATGTCAGCTTCTGCAAGATCAAATCTATACCAAACATTTCTATAGCCCCAGATCCTCAAATTAGATAGGTCAGACTCCTCCCCCCATTTTCTTACAGCTTGCGCAATGGTCTGTAAAACCTTATAATGAGTATCTGGCCCACTACCCTCTGGATCCATCGCGAGAGAGATGACCGTTGGTTTGAATTTCCTTAATTGTTCCAATACCGGAGTGACATCTCTACTGTGCTGAGGCTCTTCTGTAAAGATATCTCCTTGATAGAACCCTAGACGAAGATGGTGAACATCCTTCACGCGTACTCCATAATTTGCCCACACCAGCTCCTCTTCAAATTCACGTATCATACCTTTTAATTTCTGTATTTCCTTGGAATTTTTTTGTCCATCATAATAACCTTCAAGTTCTCTGATGATCTCAAGGATCGTTTCACTCAATTGATCTTTATTAGCTATATTGTAGATACTAACAATTGATCGTACGACCCTATGTGATAGGCCTCTTTTTTGACCGATCAGGTCATTATTTGCGATCTTATCCAAGTAGTGGTATACGTCCTTATCCCACTTGAAAATGTGTCCCGTTTCAAAAAAATCTGGATACTCAACCATCTGGATCTTTTCCTGTCTCAAAAAATCCAATGTATCTTGGACAACGACTCTCAAAAATTGATTTGTCACGGATGTAAATCCAGAGGTCATATTTGTAAAGATATGCTTATTGCTGGGTTCTCTGATCAGGTGAATGATGTGTGGCATCATTCCAAGCATGATATCATCATGATGGGGACCTGTATGATAATATGTCTGCTCCTTTTCTGATTTAATTCCCCTCTGAACCTTGCCATCTATACTACTGATGATATCATTTACTGTTTGATCATCAAGCTCTGGAATATTTTTACATATTGGATCATTCCTTAGATCGGTCAGTGATAATTTCGTACCATATGTGCCTTTCTCTCTTGCAAGCCTCAGAAAAGCTCTTTGTTTCTTCTCAACTGTCCACTGGCTTGTTTCCCAATAAGATCTTTCCACATCAATTAATTTTTTTGATGCACCTATTGTAATATAGAATCTGCTATTATCAAGATCTTGGAGAGCAGTTGCAGGATACTTTACATCTTTTGCGTTTTGAAGTGATTCCTTCACTATAGGTGCCTTTGCCTCACCCGCAGCAATGATAATGGCTGTTGCATCTTCATTATAGGTTATCGTGCCCAGTCCTATTGTGATCACCAGACGATTAGAACTTATCTCTATCCCACCAAGATCGGTTGCGGCTGCAGCTTGAGTCTCAAAATTTGTCTTCATCAATCTCGTTGTTGAATTATGGTCAGATCCTCTAACATTGAATGCTATATGACCATCTGGACCTATTCCACCGAGAAAGAATCCAATGCCACCTATATCTCTGATCTTTTGTTCATATTCATTGCACCATTGATCAATGAGATATATTGATTCTTGCTGCTTCCCTTCTAATGCATTTGATGGTTCTTTATATCTTAGACTAAGGTCTATGGTACCCTGTGGGAAGATATCTGACCAGTGTTCCTTATTATAGAGTTCTATCTCATTGGTATTGATAAGTAATGCATTTTCCTTTGAAAGATCGAAACCATCTAGATAATATTTTGTGACATAATTTGAAAAACTATTATGCTGAGTTGGATCCAACGGATAAAATTCATCGATCTGTACAAAGGTCAACCTTGAGAGGTCAGGTTTATTTTTTGATATAAGGCCATAATTTGACCGGATGGATTCTACTTTTTTATCATCCCAATTATTTAACAGGTAGTGTGTCCATTTTATAAAAAATTCTGGTGTCTTTCCTGTTGGCAGGCTAATAACTCCGTCTGGATTATGAAAGGCCCACTCTAAGAATCTTAAAGAGACAATAAGACCCAGGTCTGGGAAATGATCTATCAAGATATATGGTATTTTTGTGGTTTGATCTTTTATTTCTTGTTTGTCAAAAAATCTTTTCTCGACAGGTGACCAATTAAACTGTTTCATATCACTTAAGGTATAATATTTTTTTGACGGCACTAGTTTGTTTACCATTCAATGATAGAAGAAACAACCCTGAACTTATTTGCCGTCCCATATCATTTACGTTCCAAATATATCTATGACTACCTCTATCCTTACGTCCACTGAACAATCTATCAATGAATTCTCCTCTAACGGAATAAAGGTCTATATGTAATAATTCATCATTATACAATTCAAATTCAATATTGCAACTCGAGTTAAAAGGATTTGGATATGCTTTTATGAATAATTGGCCAGGCAATGTTCCTGTTTTCTCAATGGGAGAATCAAGATAGTTCACGCCAATGGACTGAATGAGTTCTTGACCATTAACCGTGACATCATAGCCAAGCGCCCATATCATCACACCACCAAGATCCTGATCTTTAGCGTATTCACATTTATACCTTATCGATTCCGGGTCATCATATGTGATTATCTTTGATTGATCATCCTTGATAAGATAGGGGCAAAATGCATTACTGTCCCATTGATAACTCCAACCATTACCGATCAATGGTGGAATCTCATAGTACCACATATCAATCACATCACCTGAGAAAGATTCATTTATATCTGTGGCTTGATACTTCTTACCCCAAAAAGGAAGCCCAAGATTGATCTGTCCTCTAGGAACCCCTCTGGTCGTGACCAAATATCCTATCGCCGTGCTACAGGATCCATCAGGGTCGCCTGTTGGTGACTGGAAAAGCGGTGAATTGTGACCAGCGTGGGAAGACCAACCGCCGTGCATGTCATATGTCATTGCATTGAAAAAATCGATGTGTGATTTTAAAAAAGAAAGATCATACCACTGGCCAGACCAATTTGAAACGGGGACTGCCATTGTAATTAACAATTCACTGTCATAGGCATTAAACATAGAATCCATCTCTGCAACCAATAAATTTAGATTTTGGCTATTCTCAGATGAGTTAGGATGCTCCCAATCCAGGTCAATCCCATCATATCCATAGGTATCACAGATCTCAATAAGATTATCAATGAAAGTGGTCCGCAATGAAGAAGACGCTGCAACAGTTGCGAATCCCACATCATTACCCCAACCACCAAGTGTCAAAAGGAACTTGCCACCTTGATCGTGTATTATTTGTGCATTTGAAACATTGAACATATTATCATAGGATTGCACATTGGCATTCTCGTCTGGCCATGCGAATGCATGGTTCACATGTGTGACAACTGAGAGATCTATGCTAGAGATGGGGAATCCACTCTGTACCCATTGAGGGTAATACCCTACTACACGTTGTCCAAATAACATGTTGAAAGATATCATTAATAATATTTTTTTCAATTTTGAGTCTTTGCTTTAGAGAATAATGCCACTATGCACAATGAAAAATTATGATAAAAACAATCTTATTCACTGTTAATAATTGGCCTATAAGATATTTTTATGGGTCTAAATTTGATGATGCATAGATCAAATATAGAAAAAAGGTTAACTAGTTGATGTCTCGTTCTGGTTTAATGGTGATAGACCCCTCAATTACCCATCCAGAGATCGCATCATTCAATAAGATCGTGGAAGCTTGCCCCGTGCCATGCACCTATCACCTCCCGGTCATGTCTGATCTAGATTCAATTTCAAGAGCACTATCCAACTCATGCGGTATCATTATTCTAGGAAGTGCGGCATCTGTGTATGATAAGACCAATTGGCAGCCAATCCTCGGTGAAGTTCTGGATAGAGCAATGATCAATGATATTCCTGTGCTAGGGATTTGCTTTGGTCACCAGTTCTTAGCATCTCAACTTGGAGGCAAAGTAGAACATCTGTGGGATGGGGGAAAAAGGAGAGGGACCAGAGATGTGAATATAAAAATGAACAGCCTTATTGATTCTGATAGAATTTGCAACCTCATTTATTCCCATCAAGAAGGTATCGTACAATGTCCGGATGATTTTGAGATAATAGCCTATAGCGATATGGTGCAGATAGAAGGCATTGGTCATACAAAAAAAGCAATTTGGGGATTCCAAACTCACATAGAGGCATCGTGGTCATTTGCTCAGCGGCAAGGTATTTCTCCTGAAGATTATGAAAAGGCAAATGAACACGGCACCCAAATAATGGAATCTTTCTTTAAGGAAATATAGTCAAGGTCATGGGTCATAGATTTTTTCTGTTATTTATATCACTATTATGTTTTTCATGCCTTTCGACCAATGCGATCAAGCGATCAAACCACAGAAGTAAGATAAATAATCATATCAATTCATTGATCGAGAAAAGTGAGC
>CALCSS010000192.1 GCA_937893835.1 uncultured Fidelibacterota bacterium | reverse complement strand
CTTCAATAGCATTTTGAAATGTTGGATGATTTGGACCTCCATCACCATCAATCATTAGGAAGTTCATTTTCGGAACTTCAACAACTTCTACTTTTTTAGCAGAAGACCTATATAGGTGCTTGAGCTCCTTTTTATAATCAATTTTTTCCATTGAGATTTCCTACCAGTCTCAAATAGGTTTGTACTTAATCATTAAAGAAATCTACCACCACATCCACAAACAAAAAATAAACTGATTTGAGGACGTCCACTACTGAGGTTGTTAAGGATGGTCAAGGTGTTTTAAGGTCTAGTTAGGAGATTATACCAATGCTATTTAGATTATTAGGGTAGCATATGAGACCATATTTTTGACAAATCAGTTGGATGTTGGCTATAAGCAAAAAACCCCACAAGTGTGGGGTTTTAAGAGAATAAATCAATGTGGAGCTGAGCGGGATCGAACCGCTGACCTCTTGAATGCCATTCAAGTGTTCCTGCCTAATATTGTTATACTTACAAGGATGCCGTGTCAGAATCGTGTCACAACATTCATATTTAAACTTATAAGGTAAATATTGATGAATTTGAGATTTTTCCAATCTATCATACATCAAAGAAAAAACCCTGCTAGGTGGGGCTTTAATGTGATGTGGTTAATCATTTTTACGCAAAAATGCAAGTAAGATAGTTCACCTTCATACGACTTTTCCCCTTTTCCTTAATAAATTAGATCTGTTTATTCATCATTTTAATAGCATGACCTTATGGCATCGGAAGGTCTGTCCATCATTGATAATTACAAAATATATGCCGGATGCCAATGAGCCACCGTCATTGTTCTGACCATTCCAAATGACCTCATAACGACCAAGATCCTGCCAGCCATTATACAGCTCAATGATCTCCTCTCCCAGAATATTCACAATGGTCATTCTAATATTCCTAGGATCAGGTAATCCATAGCGAATGGTCGTTGCTGGATTGAATGGATTAGGATAGTTACCATCAATAGACAGTTCTAGAGGTATTATAGAAAGAACATCATTTATCCTAGTGGCCACATCAGACCCTTCCCCTGCAATGATCTTCATTCTTCGATTGTAGCGCAAGGCCACCATGCCTAATTCTAGTTGCTGTTCATTCTTTAGATCAATGACCTTGCGAGTATTTAGGTCGACCAGGCGTATATCAATATCAAAATTAGGTTCCTGGACAATGGACCAGGATAGGTTCACATCAGATCCAGTATTGCTTCTTATGAATGCATCCCATACCTTTAGATCTTGGTCAAGAGAGCGGATATCCGATGTAATTTCAAAATCTGGTGCTTCCTCTTCCACCTTGAAGAATAATGATACACCATTGCCTGGTGAACTAATCTCAGGATTATCGTGCCAATCTAAGGCATCATCTGCCGTCTCTAGGCATCCAAAACGATTATACCTATCACGATATT
>CALCSS010000191.1 GCA_937893835.1 uncultured Fidelibacterota bacterium | reverse complement strand
TATTGGTTCAGACACCAATATAAAGACCCTGTTCTTTTTGAAGAAGATACCAGTTTTGCACTACCGCTCAATGATTTTGTCATAGATCTGGAGGCTGGCTGGAATCTGATCAGCAACCCTTTTTCATTCCCTGTAACATTTGAAAAGGATACCTCTGTCAGTGACCCCATCACATATGGAGTACCTGGGAAAGGAAAGGGATGGAGCGAGTATCAAGATGAGTTGAACCCTTGGAATGGTTATGCAGTGTATACCGCAGAAAGAGCAACAATGACACTGTTGCCTTTCCAAGAAGAGGATACATCATCAGCTAGGATTGCATCTGACAATGAATGGTATCTTAACATAAGAGCAGAAAGTGATGATCAGATCAATTACTCTGCAGAGATTGGCAGAAGAGAATTTGCGAATGATTCAAAAGGTCTGTTTGATACTCCTAGATTTCCAGAGATAGAGCAAAATATATCAGTTGTCATGGATCTAAATGGTGATAGTGAATTCAACTACATTAGGGACATAAGAAGCATGAACGAATTCAATGGTGTCTGGAATCTGAGGTTTGAGCAAATGGGAAAAGAAATATTGATCTCTGCAGATTACAGAGATATGGTTCCTGATGGCATTCACATAGGATTTGTAGACATAATGGAAAGAAGAATTTCATTAGACCTATTATCTCAAGGTATGAGAATATCCAATAATTCTCATAATTCTTACGATGTCAAGATAGTTGCAGGCGACCAAGAATATGTAAATGCAATGTCTCAAGAGATCTTATCGAGCATACCAGAGGATTTTTCTTTGGGTCAGAACTACCCCAATCCATTCAATCCTGTCACGAGAATGGATTATACCATCCCCCAACGCTCTAAGGTTGTGATCTCCATCTACAATGTTCTTGGGCAAGAGATAATAAATCTTGTAAATCATGAACAAGAATATGGATATCACTCTGTTAGTTGGAACGGGACCGATTCCCGAGGAAGAGATGTGGCCTCAGGAGTTTATTTTACTCAGATGAGCTCAAAGGGATTTAGCCAGACCAAGAAGATGTTGTTGTTAAAATAAAGTTTGTTGATATTCTGCTAAATGGGACTAATGGTCAAAATTAGTTGTATATCCTTTTGAATCTGTTTTGATGAGCCAAAGGTCAGAGGTGAACTTGTCTCCATTTCCAAAATTATTTGTACTCCCGACCATTGCATATCCTCCATCAAGAGTTTGAATGACCGATCTAGCTTTATCGTTCTCTATGTCACCAAAAGATGCGTCCCACAATATGTCACCACTATCATTTATTTTTATAAGATAGGCATTATAGGCATTATCACCATTGTCAAACAAGCTGCAGGACATAACATATTCATCATCGCTTATTCTTTGAAAGGATGTTCCAGCGATGCCTTTACTCCCACCAATTGTCCGTGTCCACACCTCTTCTCTATTTGGTCCCAGTCTTAGTAGTCCGACTGCGGTATTACCTTCTCCGTAAGATTCAATGACATAGCGAATTATATATCCCCCATCATAAGTATGAATCATTGAGTGACCTACATCATCGCTTCCATTACCATAGGTATGGCTCCATTGCTCATTACCATTCACATCGATCTTGAACAACCAGATATCTTTCCCTCCATTGCCCTGGGACTCTGTGCTCCCTAAAAGAACAAAACCTCCATCTTCATCAGCGAGAATATCATATCCTTGGTCAGATTGTGTTCCACCATAGGATCTTGTCCATAGTGAATCTCCTTGGGAATTTGTCTTTATCAACCAGATATCACTATCTCCCTGGCCTGAATTGTCTTGGTCACCTATTAGAATGAAACCACCATCAGATGTCTCTAAGACTTGTCCAGCATGGTCATCATGAGGTGTTCCCAAATAAGTGTTCCACTCAATGAGACCAGATGGATCGGTCTTGATCAACCAAATATCTTTTCCACCTAGCCCATAGGATTCTGTAGTTGCAGAAATGATGAAACCACCATCGGATGTTTGTTCTATGTGGTCCGCCAGATCTAGTTGGCTACCCCCAAATGATTGCTGCCACTCCACATCTCCGTAGCGATCAGATTTTATTAGCAGTATATCGTTTCCATTTTCACCAAGAATGATCATACTACTATCAGCTGTTTGTAGAATTGATCGTCCCAATTCATCATTCTCTATTATACCAAAGGTCTTAGAAAAAACAAGAAAATTACTGATGGTGACCGTAACGGTCTCACTGTCAAATCTGTTTTCTTGTCCATCATATGATCGAATAAAAAAACTATGGGCTCCATTCTCATGATCTCTGGTATCCCAGATGATCGAGAAAGGGGACGTTAGATCAGAGATTCCTGTTGAGTCTCCATCAACCCAGAGTTCTATTTTTGAAACCAGATCCTCTTTGTCGAACTGACATTGTATCAATACCGAGTCATTTACAGTGGATTGATCCTCTGGAGAAGTGATGGAAATAGTTACACTTCCGGAGTCGTTATCTACATTGTCATTTGCATCACAAGATAAAATTATCATTGCAAGAGAGATGATAAGGATTATTGGTCTCATAGAAAAATTTACAAAAAATATGTTATGAAAGATAAATCAACAATATTTATAAGGTTCGGTCCGGTTACTCTTTGTATTCATCAATATTTGGGCACGTGCAGATCAAATTCCGATCACCATGGGCGTTGTCAACCCTTCCAACCGAAGGCCAATATTTATGACCCTTTTGCCATTGCATTGGGAAACAGGCCTTGGCCCGTGAATACGGATGTTCCCAATCATCTGAGAGCGCATGATATGCGGTGTGGGGTGCATTTTTTAGAGGATTATCATTGGGGTCTAGTCTGCCTGAGACCACATCATCGATCTCATTTTTTATTGATATCATTGCATCACAGAATTTATCTAATTCAGATTTGGATTCACTTTCTGTTGGCTCGATCATCATTGTACCTGGAACGGGCCAAGACATTGTTGGCGCATGAAAACCATAATCCATCAATCTTTTTGCAATATCTTCCTCGCTTATCTTAGAAATTTCTTTTATGGGTCTTATGTCAATAATGAACTCGTGTGCATGGAATCCGCCATGACCATGATATAAGATAGGGTAATGGTTTTTGAGTTTCTTTGCCAAATAATTAGCATTTAGAATAGCGATCTGAGTAGCCTTCTTTAGACCATTGTGACCCATCATTGCTATGTAAGCCCAAGAGATCGGCAATATGCTACTACTTCCAAAGGGTGCTGCAGAGACCGCTGAGATCGAATCACTATTTGATTCTGGATCATTGGTATGCCCAGGAAGGAAATGAGATAAATGTTCTTTACAAACAATGGGCCCCATTCCAGGACCACCCCCACCATGGGGAATACAGAATGTTTTATGCAGATTAATGTGCATTACATCTGCTCCAAAGTCACCCGGTTCGCAGAGGCCTACCAATGCATTTAGATTTGCACCATCCATATATACTTGACCACCATTATCATGTGCAATCTTGCAAAGTTTTCTAATTGTAGGCTCAAAGACACCATGGGTAGATGGATATGTGACCATTATAGCAGACAGATCATCACTGTGTTCGTTTGCTTTTTTCTCTAGATCATTGATATCAATATTCCCATGGTCATCACAGTCAATGACAACGACCTTCATGCCGGCCATGATAGCAGAGGCGGGGTTTGTACCATGTGCAGAAGAGGGAATCAGGCATATGTTTCTGTGATGATCTCCACAGGATTTGTGATAGGCTCTAATTACCATCAGTCCGGTATATTCTCCTTGCGCCCCTGAATTTGGTTGCATTGAAATAGAATCAAACCCTGTCAGTTGCACGAGCCAGTTCCCGAGTTCTTTGATAAGGGCTTGATATCCTTTTACCTGATCGACCGGTGCAAAAGGATGAACGTTGGCGAACTCGGGCCAGGTTACTGGTTTCATTTCAGTGGTTGCATTTAACTTCATGGTGCATGATCCCAAAGGTATCATGCTTGTGTTCAGGCTAAGATCTTTTGTCTCAAGGCTATGCATATATCTTAACATTGCTGTCTCGGAATGATAATTATGGAAAACAGGGTTTTGCAAAAAGACGGATTTCCTAATTAGTTCATCAGGTATTGACGAGGATAAATCAGCCTGTTTTTTTGCGTTGAAGACCTCAAGTATCATATCAATATGTGATTCTGTTGTGGTCTCGTCCAATGATATCCCAACCATGCCATCTCCACTATCACGAAAATTCAAGTTCATTGATCTAGCCTTGTCTTGCCATCCTGATGCTTTGAAGTGCAGGGTATCAAAATATGCATCATGATCAATTTCATATCCTGAACGATTTAGGGACGAGGCCAATTGATTTGCCAAATGGTTTACTCTTTTTGCGATCGATATAAGACCCTCCGGGCCATGATATACAGTATACATCCCCGAAATAATAGCTAATAGAACCTGGGCCGTACAGATATTAGACGTTGCTTTTTCTCTCCTGATATGCTGTTCTCGTGTCTGTAATGCCATACGTAAGGCATGGTTTTTATGTGAATCCTGTGACACTCCAATGATGCGACCAGGTATTTTTCTCTTAAAATTATCAGTTGTTGAGAAAAAAGCAGCATGAGGCCCTCCATAACCCATTGGGACTCCAAATCTTTGCGCATTCCCAACTGCCGCATCAGCACCCATCTCACCAGGTGGTATCATCAAGGTAAGTGCGAGGAGATCTGTGGCAATACACACGAAAGCATCATGGCCATGTGCAGTATCACAAATTTCCGTGAAATCTTTGACATATCCATTTGTGTCTGGATATTGCAAAAGAGCACCAAATACATTTTCGTTGAAATCAGAATGGTCAATATCAGTAATGATCAACTCTATATTAAATGGTTCGGCACGGGTCTTTAAGACCTCGATCGTTTGAGGGTGACAGAGATTCGAGACCAGAAAAATTGATTTTGATTTCACTTTTTTGCTATTGAAGAACATTGCCATTGCCTCGGCTGCTGCAGTTGCCTCATCCAATAGGGATGCATTTGACAGCGGTAATCCAGTCAAGTCCGATACCATGGTTTGATAATTCAATAAAGCTTCGAGTCTGCCTTGACTTATCTCTGCTTGATATGGGGTGTATTGTGTATACCAACCAGGATTCTCCAAAATATTCCTCTGGATGACAGCAGGGGTATAGGTTCCGTAGTAGCCCATACCAATGAATGATGTAGCTCTAGAGTTCTTATTTGCAAGCTCATGTAACCTTTTTATTGCTTCTGGCTCACTTAGTGCAGAGTGATCGTGGGTAGTAGAAGTTGACAAGATGTCATCGGGGATAATATAATTGGACAATTCATCGATGGATGAAAAACCTAATTCAGATAACATTTCTTCAATTTGATCAGCTCGAGGGCCAATATGACGATTTACAAAATATACAGACATACCAAAATTCTTATTGAAGGACCTAATTAACTCCTGAAGATTAAAAACAAAACCCACAAAGTTGCTAACTTATATCTCATTTATTCATTAGTTTTAAAAAAAATAAGACAATAAATTTACCG
>CALCSS010000190.1 GCA_937893835.1 uncultured Fidelibacterota bacterium | reverse complement strand
TTTGAACCTTATCCTTGGGTCGACCAAGGCTAGAGTAAAGTCGGAGATGATATTCCCAACAAGCCTAAGTAAAACAACTATGACCAAAAACCCTAGTGTGATGGGATAATCACGCTGCAATACAGCCTCAAATGCTAATTTCCCAAAACCTTCTATGTTAAATACTCTCTCAATAAAATAGGACCCTGCGATCACCACACCGATGATGTGACCTATGTTCGCCGCAATAGGTATGACACTATTTCTTATTGCGTGTGACCAGATAACTCTCTTCTCACTTATACCTTTGGCAAATGCCGTACGTATGTAATCCTGACTCAGGTTCTCTAATAGTCCATTTTTCATCAACACTGTCAGTGTTGCAAAACTACCAATGGACCATGCAATGATTGGAAGAATCATATGATGGACCTGGTTTGCTATCTTTTGGAATTGAGTCATCTGATCCCATATCTCTTTCGGTGCATGTAATCCACCCAGTGGAAACATATCTAAAAAACTTCCTCCACCTAAAAGGACCAGCAGAACACCACCCAAGGCCCAACCAGGGATAGAATATGCAATGAATATCATTACACTTGACCCAAGATCAAATAAAGAACCATGATTTAAAGCCTTTTTAATACCCAAGGGAATACAAACTAGATAACTTAAGATGATACCTGTCAAACCAAGTAACATGGATACCCTGAATCTGGGAGCCATTACCTCTGTAACTGGTCTTGCGTAGATATATGACTTTCCAAGATTACCCGTTAGGATACCCGAGAACTCTTTCTGGAATACAACTCCATCGATGGAACCATCTGACCTGTTACTATCAATAGACGCGCTCCAGATCCTACTCCTAGTGCCATCACTTTCTTTGACTATTAGACGGCCATTTTTTGAATTTTCTATATTGACACGCCATAGTTTCCCATCACGCTTTCCGACCCGTTTTTCTACGACCAGCTCGTCTGCCTCAAAGGTCACCTCCCTGTGCTTGATCTCTCTAGGCCATATACCCAACCAAATAAGATATCTCTGGTATATGGGCTTATCAAAACCATAGAAGCGTTTTAGCTCTTTCAGTGCACTTTCAGGAAGAACACTACTACCAAATTCACTAGATGACGTAACGCCTGCTTCATCTCCACCCATCTGCATCTCCATGATCGCTCTTTCGATGGGACCGCCTGGCGCTATCTGTAAAATGATAAATACAAGTATGGTGGAACCCAAGAATGTGGGCACCATCAATAATAGCCTCCTTAAAAAGTAAGTGGCCATAGGCAGATCAGGTCAGATGATCGTAGTGGTTTATAGATCTTTCCAAAAGGTATGTTCTAGATCGCCTTTGGGTAACGACTCATTATTCTTCATTGCTTTTTGTAGAATATCTTCCTTGTCCGGTTCAAACCACCAGTGTGCGAGGATGTCGTAGAATCTACCTCCATACTTTGAAAGCATATACTCTGGATATCCAAACTTATTCCAAAAAAGTAGTCGCGCAGGTGGCTCTCTTGAAAGACCCCATGCTGAAGGATGTATGTCCGATACAATGCCGTCTATCTCTTGGATGATCTCAACACGTCTTGCGTGATCGAATTCAGTATCGTAAAAGGGCAATAATTTATCAATACGCTCACTCTTTACACCTGCGATGTTATTATTATTCTTTTGGTCTGCTAATGTAGATTTGAATGAGGTCTCTGGATTTGGATAAACTAGACCACCCCATGCTTGAAAGTCGATCGTGAAATTTCTATCCATTAAATTCTTCCAGCGTGTGGTCGAGTCTACAAACTTGATCTGCATGTCAATGCCATATTCTTTGAGGATCTGCTGCATTGGGGTAATGCGATACTCTGCAGGTTTCATTGTCTCTATCGTAAAGCTCAAGACCTTGCCTGTATTTTTGTGTACTAGATAACCGTCTTCATTTCTGTTTACATAGCCAGCCTCTTTTAAAAGCGCCACTGCCTTTTTGGGGTTGAACTCAAATTTATTATTATTGGGATTTTCATATTCACTTCCTGAGTAGAGTGAATTTTGGAGAGTATATTCATTGTATAATATCTCACGGTTGAATTTTTCTCGATCATAAAGATATGAGAATGCATATCGTACACGCTTATCATCAAAAGGCCATTTACGCATGTTGAATGCATATCCCCATGTTCCTGCAGGCACCTTTGACTGGACTCTTCTTTTTTGCAACCAACCCTTATCCGTTGCATCAAAATTTGTCTCGTCCACCCACATCGAAGGCTTTCTGATCACCATTGCATCGGCCTCACCCTTTTTGAGCTTTTCGAATTGAAGCGTTGGATTATCCTTGACTACAGAAATTGTGATCTTATCAAAATTATATAGATATTTGCTGGTCCTTGCATCTGCACCCCACCAATCATCTCTTCTGGTTAAAGCATAGGATTCCTGATTGACTATGTCCTCTTCCTTTATCACGTATGGTCCTGAACCAGGGAGCAATTTAAAATTATATTCTTCGAGGTATGCTGTTCCATCAAGGTCCTTTAGGTAGTGCTCTGGTAGGATATACATCCCACCAAAATAAAGCATATTTCTCCAGTTTAAGTTCTTCGATCTAACTTTAACAATATATTTACTTACAATTTCTGGGCGGTGTATTTTACCATAGGTCGCCTGGGTAGATGGGAAGAGAATTGTCTCATCCATGCGTATATCATAAGATGCAACTATATCCTCAGCGGTAACCTCTTGGCCATCTGACCAACGTGCATCTGGATCTATCCTAAAATAAAACACCATCTTATCATCAGATAATTTCCAATGAGATGCGAGACTAGGGATGTACTCAAGCGTCACAGGATGAGTATTTATGAGGCCCTGGTAACATAGGTCACCAATTACGTAATAATTCTCAGTATAATTATAATGCTGTCCTAGCACCCTCATAGTTGCAGGGAAACGACTGGAGGTGAATTTTAGATTGCCACCCTTTTTTGCATCAGGGTCACCAAAATATTGATAATCTTCCTCGGTGAACACATACGTTTCATAGTCCATGCTTGCTGCTATATTTTCAAAGCCATATCCACCATCTTCAGGCTTTGTCACTGTGTCCTTTGGCACTAATTCATAGTCTGTTTTCGAAATGGATGAAGAACTGTCACTGCCTCCTCCACAAGAGAAGAAAATAATAGCTAATAATATTGGAGATAATGTTTTCATTGTATATATGATCTATTTATTATTGATATTCTTTATAAGTAGCGCGCGGAACTTAGTATTTGATATTGAAAATTAATATGCCAAATGATCTTAATTTAATAGGTGACCTTTTAGTCTGAATCAGGGTTGGTTGCGAGCACCTTACCAACAAAATAATAGCCGAATGAGACAAAGACGCACATCGCATGGGTTGAGGTCCATGAGGCCATCCTTCTGGCCTTCTTATAATCCCTGTTCCAATCGTTTTCATAGAGCTTTGATATTTGGTCCTTTCCACCTGCCCTCTCACAGGCTTTCATTAATTTCTTCAATCGAATCAGATCCTTTAATGGAACGGCCTTGATCCCTTCTAACTCTGCAAGTCTGATCAGTGGGTCATCGCATGGACTATCTGCAGACTTCTTTGGTGACTGCGCAATGATGATATTAAAAAATAGAATAATTAAAAAGAGACTTCTCAACGTATGCCGTATATGATCTTGAGAGAGAATATTGGAAGGTCATCAACTTTCATCTTTGGACCAGTGACCTTTTGTCTTTGAATACGCCAATTTTCTTCCTTATATGAATTATTCATAAAACCACCTTTGACATCAACTCCAATTCTTGAGTTGATGTAGTATCTAAAGCCAAGCATACTTGAATATCCAAACCAGTCCGTTATCATGACATCGGTCGCTCCCATGTCAGACACAGGGTCAGGACTTCCACCAAAACTATTGATGAAATAATTCCAATCATCCGTTTTGTCTCCGGGTGTGGTGTCCAACTCTATTCGGCCTCTACCCCATATGGGCGCAAGGGTGAAATTCAATTCTACATTAGGTTTCCATCTGAAGAATGTCTCAATGGGAAATATCCTATACGATAATGATCGACGAAAGACGGCCTCGGAATTGATCAATGTGATGCTCTTTCCTATAGCATAGGAGGTGAATGAGTTATATCCTATTCTCGCATTATTGAAGAATTCATAATAGATACCCCAGTTAAACATGAGATTCTTATTCAGTATGCTTTTAGGAGGGAATTGCACCGTTTCATTTTGGTCAAAACCAGTCAGGGTAGGCTCATAGAAACCCACTCCCATATCAATGCTTAATTTGGGCTGCCCATGGGCAATATCATTGCACAATGGCAATAACGATATAATTAATACATAGATTTGACTCTTCATACAAGGTTGTTAATTTAAGACCCATGAAACATTTCGGGTGCATATTCATTTTTATTAATTCACTTTTATGGTCAGGTACCACACCAACCGACGTGAAACATGTCGTCGTAGACCATAATGGAATGACAACAGAGGGTTTTGTTGACTCCGTTGGTTACCATTATATCTATTTCATACCAAAGGATTCTGTTGACATTGACTCCATGAAGAACAAAGATGTTTATTATGTGTATAATGACTTTGATCGTATATTCCACTACAGTTGGAGTTTTGAGGAGAATGTAAGAAGGATCCAGGATAGGACAGGAAAGGTCTATACAACTGACGGAGATACTATTGATTTCATTGACCTAAATTTTAACAAGGATATGATCGATCCTGAAATTCTATTAAAGATCGGTCCCGAAAGGTCTGAATATATATCCATGTTCGATATTGAGAGAATTGAGACCGATTTTTCAATCATGTATTATTCTGTCAAAAGAGGATTTCAATATTCCTTTTACTCATTTCTATTAGCTGCAACAATAGATATTGCCGGACAATGGGACAAGGAAAGACGAGCAATACCCCAGATTTGGGATCAATATGATGATCTTCTTCCCATGATCTCGATCATAGGCTTGAACAAACAACATGGAACTGGGGTCGGATACGAATCTCTCACCGCCTTGGTACCTCTTGCCATCCTTATTTCCATGGGATATGATATATACAAAGAAAAGAATAAATTTTATTTCTCACCCGTTTTTGAGGAAAGAGAATTCGGTCGAAATATGCGTGTCTTCTCTATTAAACGTATGATCATAACACAATTGGAGAGTATTATATTCAAACTCGAAAAAAACAAATTTGGAAGAAAGGTCGTTGGATGGTTTCGCTAAAAAGTAATGTAAATTATAACTATGGATAGGAACAAAAATATTTTTGTTTTTCATGCACTGCTGATCTTTTGTCTGATCGGCTTTTCGTGCACGGAAGATCCCATCACTATTCCTGAACCTGACACCTCTCCTCCACAGGCAATAGTTTTGTTCCCCATCGATGGTGAGCCCATATCAGGTGAGATCATCGTACAAGTGCGTGCTGTTGATAATGACAGGGTTGATTCTGTACAATTCTTGATCAATCAGAAAAGGGTCTATACTGACTCAACTCAAACCGATGACATATTCAAATTCACTTGGGATACTGAGGCAACGACCATGGTTGACGGTGGTCTTGTCAAATTATATGAAGAAGACCAATTCCATTATATCTCAGCTATTGCGTTTGACCCCATTGGTAATAGCTATGCCTCTGTACCCACTCGAAGTAAAATAGATAACATTGACAATGAACCACCAAATGCATTTTTCCTCAGTCCCTTTGCCGGACAGTATGTTAGTGACGTTGTGAACATCGAGGTCATTGCTACGGACAATGATAGTATTCAGTACGTAAGTTACTTCATCAATAATGTCCTACAGGGATATGTGCAAGAGACTCCCTATTTATTCCCATGGAATACCAATCTCGTAGAAAGTGGTAACTATTATTCATTACATGCCAATGTAAAGGACATCAACAATAACACAACGACCATCGCCCCGATCAGTGTTTTCGTGGACAATGGTATTGAGAATGATGTTACCCCACCCACCGGTTCCATTGTGAGTCCACCTGCTGGACTCACTGTAAGCGGAGATGTTCAAATTATTATAAGTGCAAATGATGATCGAGCCATGAAAGAGGTTGCTCTATCGATCGATGGGATATACATAACGACCATTGAACAGGCTCCATTTTTCCATATCTGGGATACAACCATTGAGCAAGAAGATGCAGAACATACGATCAGCGTTGTCCTCATTGACCTAGCAGGAAATGAGGCACCACTCAATCCGATATCGGTTGTGGTGGACAATACCCCTCCATTAGATGAAGAGCCCCCAATTGTCATGATCACAGATCCCGTCGCTGGTCAAACACTCAGTGGAATGGTAAATATAGAGGTCATCGCAAGTGACGATACAGGAATTGATCACATTGAATATTTCATAGATGGCCTTTCTTATTCAATAGATACCATACCACCTTACGTCCAAGAATGGAATACAGAGACCGTTGAAGATGATGCTGAACATATTATTGCGGCCGTGGGATATGATATTCAGGGCAACGCCACTCTTGCCACCCCAATCGCTGTATACATAGACAACTATGACAATATCATCCCTACCGGACAAATTCAGAATCCTGTTCCAGGTCAAACTGTCAATGGAACGATCGTAATAGAGATAACTGCCTATGACAATGTGGGAGTTGATAATGTTGAACTTTCAATTGATGGTATACCACGAGATACGCTCTATGATCATCCTTATGTCTATAACTGGGATACAAATACGGAGACTGATGATCAAGACCATGTGATCAGTGCGTTGGTCTCTGATACAACGGGTAACATAGGTTTTATAACTCCGATCAGTGTAATTGTGGATAATGACATAAATGATATCACTCCGCCTACAGGCATCATATCTAACCCTATATCAGGACAAACTGTGAATGGTTTGGTTGATTTTACAGTATTGGCGCAAGATGATAATGGAATTGCAGAGGTTTTATTTTATATAGATGGTGTCAGTGTCTTAAATGATGAGAGTTTCCCTTATGTATTTTCCTGGGACACAACTTCCCTGGAGAATGATAGTGAGCACTCACTATCTGCATCAGTGACGGACAATGCAGGACACACTACCATCATCCAACCTGTTTTAGTGACGGTAATAAACTAATGTACAGACTAAAAAACTATTTCTTGATCATGCCAATACTGTTCCTTAGTTGTGAGGGACCAATTTTTGACGTCCCTGCTGACCAGGATTCGATTCCACCGACACTTACGATCACATTTCCCGCAGATCGATCTGTATTATCTGATTCTGTATTGATCAGTGCATATGCCTTTGATAATGTTGGACTAGAATCAGTGACCCTATATCTAAATGATTCAGTTGTGCATGAGAGTCTGGACACAGACGGAACTGGAACAGAGGGACCATACGAATATGCCTGGTCAACACTCAATAACGCTGAAGATGAATTTCACACCATTCGAGCAATGGCAAAAGACCTTGCTGGTAATATTAATTATACAAATACCATACAGGTTCTCGTTGACAATCAAGATAATATTAGCCCTACAGGTGCATTGATATTTCCATTTACCGGTCAAACCTTGGCGGGTGAGACAACGATCATAATTGAGGCAAATGACAATGATCAAGTATCCTTCGTAAAACTATTCATTGATGGTGATTCGGTCATGATCTACACCGAACCTCCCTATAGATACGATTGGAATACTCTTGAAGAAATCGACGATGTGATACATACAATCCATGCTC
>CALCSS010000189.1 GCA_937893835.1 uncultured Fidelibacterota bacterium | reverse complement strand
TATTCATATTCTGCCCATAAAAAACCATCTGTAAGATCCCTATCTACATGAAATATAAAAAAAGTTCCCCCTATCTCTGGAAAAACCACAAAATCCTCATTATGACTGTCACCTATTGGTGTCGGCAAATCAAATAATGTACTATCATATTCATCAAACATGATCTTAGACTGATCCATGATGAAGATCAGTGAATTGTATTGATCAAAATACACCCTACTCACATCCTCAAGATCTGAGTTACCATATGATTCGTATTGATCGATCAATGTCGCAGAATCAAGGTTCCATATTTGAAGACCCGATTGGCCAGCAGCAATGAAAGCCGTATCTCCCCGCATGTGAACATCACGGGCAAAACCATTGGTGTCTATCGTCTTTTCAATTATTGTGGACCACAGGCTATCCTTATCTGGCTGGATACAACTCAATAGAGCCAGTGATGTAAAGATCAGTATTGTTTGAATTCTAATATTTATCATAGATCATATCCCATTTAATATTGAACCAAAATTGAAATTGTTTAAAACTTTTGAGGTCATTCACCCATGCATACTCTGAATCTGTGACCCGGGTCCTGTATCTTGTTGATAACGTGATGCTGACAATCTCATTAAGTTTTTTTTTGACCCAAAGGTCATATTTTGAGTCCAAGTGACTCCGACCAGCATGCAGGGGGTCATTGGGGTCTTCTGCATCATATTTTCTTGTTTCGAGACGAGCTGAAACCCCTATTTCACTGAGAAAATTTAACTTTTTATTGATCTTTAATGGAAGGAACCATTCCGTGGTCTGGTAAGAACGATCAAAACTACTAGGTCGCATTTGTGGAACGTATGATATGTTGTTGGCTCGCCCACCATCGATCTGCAACGCAACTGAACCAATATCCTTCAATCTATAATTCATTTTACCCTTTAAATAGACTATGTCTAGATCAAACTCTGTAAATGGCCTTGTGTAATACCTTTGTAGATATCCTGAACCAATATTCAGCCATGAATACCTGGATAATCTATGTGTCAGGGTAATGGCTTGATTCCTGTCAGTGAACATGCATGATGCAAGGGCATTTATACTAATATCCCTGTCAACATAATGACGAAGGTAGAATCGATCTAGATGACGTAATGTATATTTTATGTTTTTATAGGGTCCCCATTTGTAGGATGCATCAAGTCCACCAGACCAATATCTCTTTTCAGGTGTATCCCTATAGTCAGACGAGGCATAGAACCCACTCAATTTGATCGATCTTGAGCCACTGATGACCAGCGTCTTTTTTGCTGAGATACCCCACCTTGTCACAAAACTATCAAAGGTCTTTGATCCTCCCATCAGATCAATATCATAAGACGCCTCATTGAACTCGTCTTTTGAGAAACGCATTGCATTGTTATCATATCCACCCGTCAAGGATATTCCATATTCAATTGGCGTCCCTCCCTCTAGAAGTGAGATACCCAAATAAAATAATATGATCTTAGTATGATAATGCATCAGTAGAGTATAAAACGCGTAAGGACCACCTTATCCCTATCCAAAACTTCAATGTCATAGCGATGCTTTCCCTTAGGCACGGAAACATTACAGGACCTCCACTTACCGGGGACCTTGTCCATCCTCTCATCTATCTGGGATGCTGAGGATCTCTCTGTATTGAAATAATATGTCCCAATTACCTTCTTGCCCTCACTGACCCTCAGACGATAGGATTCCTCTTGCCCCATTGAGTCTGAGAATTGTAACCGAGTCAATATCCTTAGGATCTTATCTCCTCTTGCCTCTACCTGGAGCGGTAGGCCAGGGACACATTCAAAATAACTGATCGATCTTCCATCCGTGACCAGGTCAACTGAATTCTTATGTACCATAGGCTGCAAGACCCTTTTATCCTTGCCCATTGACTCAAATTCCTTTGTGATGACCCTCATGAGGACTGGATATTTTTGCACTTTATTTGCCAAGAGTTCGATGGTGTGTGAACCCTTGTCCAGATTAATGAAATAATTACCTGAATAGGTATAATGATGTTTTGGGTGTTGGACAGACTTGATGGAACGTTGGACCTTGTAACGATGCCTCACACTAACAGTATCTGCTCCATCTATTACAATGGAATATTGAAATGAATGACTTTTCTTCTTCTTTTTGATCACTGGATACCTAGAGATGAATTCAATCCGTGCGGGACCCTCAATGGCGTAGTGTACGCCCTCCTCACGAACGGGGTAATACAGCCTCCTCTTTCCATTCACCATCAATATTTCCTTCTCCTCGCTGTTCTTTACCGGCTTAAGGAGTTTCGCTTCTAGAGACCATGATGAAAGGATAAAAAGAATAAATGCTAGTTTTCTATAATAGGCTATCAGGCTCATGTTGTATCAAATGTTGTCTTATTTTTCTTTTACTTTGGATGCCAACGGCCAGCACACTTGTACTCACGACCAATAGACAAAGACCAGCGACCCAAACATTATAACGTTCATCGGCATATAGTACCCCAATACCTATCTCTGGAATTGGGATTGGCGCAAACGGTATCTTAAACTCTACTGTAAGGGGCCTAATATTAAGGATATGAAGTCCTGGAACATCGGAATTTAGGAACTTTGAAAATACACCTTCAATTCCACCTGGGCGTCCAATATCTTGTATACCTGCCCGCCTTACCACTCCAGGCGGCAAGAGCTTCAGATTGAAACTTGTACCAAGACTGGCAACACCACCACCTACATTTACAACTGCATCAAATGATCCGATCGGTCTTACTGAAGCAAAGATCTCCATTCTATTTTGAATATTTTCAGCCAGCCTCTCTTTACGGATGAGTGGAATACCATATGAACTGATATTGTCGGTTATTATCTTCCTACCAGATGGAGATAATAAGCGTCCCATATCATTCCTGCCACCTACGGATGCAGCTATGCTTGTCGATGAAATGAGCCCATTCTCATATAGGATGGACTCCATATCCAGCCATGTGAAGTCCACTTGATTTGCACCCCATTGGGATGCTCCAAGACTTGTAA
>CALCSS010000188.1 GCA_937893835.1 uncultured Fidelibacterota bacterium | reverse complement strand
GGAATGGTTCCATAGATGAGGTTACCATCTGGGGCAAGGCCCTGGGTACCTTTGAGATCGCTGAACTATCAGATGCCACCAGTGACATGGATGCGACCGTAGATCGGGGCAACTACGTATCATCAGGTGACCTTACAGGGTATTGGAAGATGAATGAGGGACAGGGAGACATCCTCTCTGATGCCAGTGGGAATGAGAATACTGGCACAATATACCTTGCAAATTGGACCACATGTGATGAATGTGGCTGCATGGATGTAACCGCATGTAATCATGATCCTTCGGCGACCATTGACAATCGGAGTTGTGAATATGTTGAGGAGGCATGTGAGGCCTGCGTTGATGGCCAGATCATGAATCTTGACAATGACCTAGATAGTACCTGCGATGAGGATGATGAGGATGATGATAATGACAATGTACCAGATGAGGAAGACAGTGACCCATTTAATAACAAGGTCTGTTCTGACACGGATGGTGATGGGTGTGATGATTGTTCATCTGGCATTCTTGATACATCGAATGATGGGCCTGACGATGACAATGATGGGATCTGTAATCAATGCGGAAGTACTGATACTACCTTTTCAACCATATTGACAGGAACAGCTGGTTATGACATAGTAAAATCCACTGGTTGTAGTTATGTGGTATCTGGATCCAATGGTAGGACCATTCTCATGAAAATAGATGAATTCGGTAATGAGATCTGGAGCAGGTCCTATGGTGAGATAAGCGGCAATCATTGGGGAAATTCTGTTAACCCCACCAGTGATGGAGGCTACATCATTGGTGCTGCTCAAAATACCATTATCAAGACCGACTCGATAGGGACCTTTCAGTGGTACCATAGGCTCTCATATTCTTCACCACATTATGTGGAGGATGTTCTGCAGACCTTTTCAGGTGATTACATCGTGGTAGGAGGTGTAGGCGCTGACCCTGGAACCAGTGGTCATTCACAAAAAGGACAGGCATTCATATTGCGTATGTCTGAAGGTGGTGGAGTACAATGGGTAAAGCGCTATGGGATAGCAAACACACCCAATGACAGTTTTTGGGGAGTCGTACAGGCCGATGATGGTGGTTTTGTCATGGCCGGTGAAAAACTACATGACAGAAATTTTGAGTTCTATGACCATTTTTGGATCATGAAGACAGATGGAAATGGTAATGAAGTGTGGTCTCATGAATTGGGTGGAAATTATTGGGATGAGGCACTGGATATTGTAAAACTATCAGATGATAGTTACATCCTCACGGGGAAAAAATCCCTTTCCACAACCAACTTGGACATGTGGACCATGCGGATCTCATCTTCTGGAACGATCCTATGGCAGAGGAGTCATGGTGGTGGAAATTATGACACGGCCACATCCTTGTCAGTATCCGAGAATGAGAATGTCGTTGCTGTCGTAGGTTATACAAGAAGCAGTTCCTCAAATCCATTCAAATATAGGATCTGGGGTATTGATGTGGCCACAGGACAGTTGCTGTGGAACAAGATACATGGTGGCAACCAGGAGGACCAGGCCAATGGTGTGGTTGAATCATTCGACCAGGGATTCAACATTGTTGGAAAATCATATTCCCATGGAAGTGACCGTGTGAATTGGATGGTAAAAACAAACTCAATGGGAAATGTGGACTGATCAGCATTGGCAAGAATATGACCTGCCGAAATAGCATCTATTGAATGTCAAATAATCAAACTTTTCAAATAATTAAAAAAAGAATAAAGGTATTAAAATGAAGAAACGAATTGTTTTTCTGTTCTCTATCCTTGCTTTTCACTCATGTGAAAAGCAGGATAGTTTCCTGAAAGATTATGTAAATAAAGATGATAGTGCATTTCGCTATGAAATCAAGAAGGTTGTGGAGGGTCAGTCATGGAAAGAATATATTATTCATATGGTGTCCCAAAAATGGCTCACAGATGCGG
>CALCSS010000187.1 GCA_937893835.1 uncultured Fidelibacterota bacterium | reverse complement strand
CCGCTACAGGCTCCAAAGGAGTGGGTGGATCACTACATTGAAAAATTAGGCGATGAAGAGCCCTACACAGGAAAGGTCTATTTCCCAAATAGGACACCAAGGGCGACCTATGCCGCTATGATATCGGCCTTGGACGAACAGGTCGGGGACCTGGTCAAGACCCTCAGAGAGAATGATATATTAGACAATACGATGATCATCTTCACAAGTGACAATGGACCGACCTATACGGGAGGAGCGGACACGGAATTCTTCAATAGTGCTCATCCTTTCAGTGCAGGCTATGGATGGGGTAAGGGATTCCTCAAGGAAGGAGGGATAAGGGTTCCCATGATAGTGAGTTGGACCGGTCAGATAAGGCCGATGGCAAGGACAGACCATTTATCTGGATTTCAAGATGTCTTCCCAACTCTGCTTGAGATATGTGGTGTGGATCGAACCTTTGATACAGATGGGATCAGTTTTTTAAATGTGCTTCTGGGAAAGGATGAGACCAAGAGGCATGAATATCTATACTGGGAGATCCCAGAGTATGGTGGTCAACAGGCAGTGCGCATCGATAACTATAAGGCAATACGCAAGGACATATTCTCTGGAAACTTGGACATTGAACTCTATGATCTGTCAAAGGATCCGAAGGAGTTGAACGATGTGGCAAAAGATCTTCCATCCATTGTAGAAAGAGCAGGAGCGATCATGTTGAAAGAGCATGTCATCTCAGAACTTGAAGGCTTTCAGTTCCCTATTCTAGATGCTCGATAGGAGAGGTTTTGTTGTTAAGACAATGATATTTAGATTCCAAACGTCATGGAAGATCAAAAACGAAAACTAGCGGCGATCGTCTTTACGGATATTGTTGGTTTTACCAAACTGACCGCGAAGGACCAGACCCTTGCGTCGGCCTTGCTGACAAAGCAGCGAGAGACCTTCAAACCGATCGTTGAATCCCATGGCGGTACGTGGCTCAAGGAGATGGGTGATGGCCTTCTTTTGATATTTGACACGGTTACTGAGGCTGTCAACTGCTGCATCAAGATACAGGAAGAGGCGCTCAATATTGAGGAGATGATCCTCAGGATAGGCATCCATCAGGGCGAGATATTGATGCTTGAGAATGATGTGATCGGTGATGATGTCAATGTCGCGTCCAGGATAGAGGCCTTCTCCGCACCCGGTGGAATTGCCATATCTGGAAAGGTCTATGATGCCATCGTGCGCGAGATGCACTACAAGACCAAGTACATCGGCAGGCCAAAGCTCAAGGGCGTGGGGCAGGATGTAACGGTCTACTGCATCATCTCACATGGGCTTCCAGAGACCAACATGGCCGATGTGTCCGCCAAGTTGGAGGACACTCGCTCAAAGTTCTTTTATCCCGGAATTGCCGCACTGGTCCTGCTGCCACTTCTGCTTTACCTCTTCCTCTTTAGAGGAGCGAGAGTCGACTCCATTGCCGTATTGTACATGGACGTTGGCAGTTATACAGAATTGAATTACCTTGAGACCATTACCGAGGATCTGATCTTCGACCTGACCAGTTCATCGCAGGGACTGATCAAGGTGTCAGAGCCTGTTGAGGTCAAAAAGCACAAGGACAGCGACATGAGCCTAGAGGATCTGGCCGATGAGCTAGGGGTTGACTTTGTCTTCAAGAGTAGTGTCCAGCCGGACGACAATGGATTCATATTCAGGGTTAGACTCTTCGACTCAGGTGCCGGGAAGGACAGGTTCATCAATAAATGGTATATTGAAAAGAATAGCCTGCAATCGGTCGTGGCAGTCTTGATCGATAACATAGTGAAGGAACTTGGCATTGAACAATCGGAGGATTATGCAAGGCTGGAGTACGATCCTGAGTCCTATGACCTTTACCTACAGGCGAAGAACATCTACGCAACCAGTGACAATTATGATGACAATGTCAAGGCGGTCACGATGATGGAGGACGCCATCAGCAAGGACGACAATCTTGTCATGGCACAGATCTATCTTGGCACCATGCAATACGACATGGGCAACTACACCCAAGCATCCGTCATATATGAAAAGGCCCTCAGCAAGAGTAAGTCCCTCCAGGACAATGCAAGCATGGCAGAGTCGCTGAGAAAACAGGGACAGTTGTTACGGAAGAGGAAGGACTACGGTGGGTCACTCTCCAAATTCAGTGAGGCATTGTCCATGTCGACGGTCATGAGCGATAAGAGCTCAATGGCAAAGACCTTCAACAGCATGGCGATCCTCAACTGGAAGATGAAGGAGAAGGATGAGGCACTTAAGAATTGGCTTCAGGCACTGGCGATCGTTGAAGAGCTTGATGATAAGCCCAAGATCTCAAAATATTTGAATAACATCGGTATCTGGTATCAGGATGACTCTGACTATAGTAAGTCTGTTGAATATTACCAAAAGAGCCTGACCATCAAGGAAGACCTGGGTGACGTTAGGAACATTGGCAAGACCCTCAACAACATTGGCAATGTTTACTTCATGATGGGTGACTATGTGAATTCCGTTGAGTATTATGGTAAGAGTGTGGAGATAAAGGAAAAATTGCAGGACAACAAGGGTCTGGCAAATACTCTCAAGAATATTGGAGAGACATACTTCTATCTAGAAGAATACCAGGAGGCACTACGCAGTTTTAGGAGGTCTATCAGTTATGGTGGGAAGGATCAGGATAAGATCAATGAAAATGAGCAGTATATTGGAATGTCCCACTATTATTTGGGTCATTTTGATAGTTGCAATGTATATCTGAATAGGGCCGATGAATATTATTCTAGCTCACAGGAAAAGCGATTGGCCATCTTGCCCTATCTCATCGCATCCTATAAGAAGGTGGGAGATGCTCAGGTATCTAATACGCTGTTGAAGGACCTCAGGAGTATTGCAGAGGACCATGAAGCACTGAAGAAGGACTTGATCATTGCAAATTGGGCGTCCTACGAGGCACTTGATCTCTTGGGGCATGGCAAAGAGGCAAAGGGCTTTCTCGAGAATGCCTACTTTGAGATTAAGTCCAGATCCAGGGACATCAAGGACAAGGACGATCGGAGCAAGTACCTGGCAACCACACTTCATACTAAGATCACTAAGGCATGGAATAGTAAATGATCTGATTATTATGTCATTCTTTTGTTAAGTTCCAATCAGTATTTCAAGAATAATATTATTTAAAAATAATATTTGGAATTATAAGGAGCTAAAATGAGACAAGCACTATTTGCTTTTGCACTATCTATTTCTTTTCT
>CALCSS010000186.1 GCA_937893835.1 uncultured Fidelibacterota bacterium | reverse complement strand
GACCACTATAGAACAATTTGTCAAAGGGATAGATAGCATACCTGTGGAATCATTATTGTACCATGCCAACAGTCATCATTTTTCTAATTGGCTTGCAGCGAGGACAGAATTTGAACTTGCAACCAAATTACGACAAATATTCGCGCATGATTTTAGCAATGGAGAATCACTCAGAACTTTTTTACTCAAACAACTACATACTAAAAAACAAGATTCAAAAGAGGGTATTTCTAACTATACATCCGCAAGGTTGAGCAGTGACAGGTCAGAATTTTTCAGATTATGCGGTGGATCACTGGGCGGCAAAGCTCGGGGCCTTGGGTTTGCAAGGTCAATGATAAATAATTCCGGAATAAAGACAAAATTCAAGGATATCAAAATTCGCGTTCCAAAATGCGCTGTTATAGGCACCAATGAGTTCGATCAATTCATGAAAGATAATAAGCTATGGGAAATTGCGTTACTAGGCACTGATGATAAACAATTAGAAAAGACCTTCTTAAATGCCAGACTCTCAATAGACCTGACACTGAAACTTGAAGTATTCATAAAAGAGAATAAATATCCTTTGGCAGTACGCTCATCTAGCTTATTGGAAGATTCGCAATACCAACCACTCTCAGGAACATATGAGACGTATATGCTTTCAAATAACTCAAGATCTGATAAAAAGAGACTAGGGCAACTGACAAAAGCCATAAAAAAAGTTTTTGCGTCGACATTCAAAGGCGAGGCCCGATCTTTATTGGACAATACTGCTCATAGAATCCAAGAGGAAAAGATGGCGATCTTAATACAAGAGATCGTTGGAAAATCATATAATGGACAACGCTTCTATCCATCTTTTAGTGGTGTATTGCAAAGTATTAACTACTACCCTGTCTCGTATATGAAACGTGAAGAAGGTGTGGTATATCTGGCTTTGGGATTTGGAAGAACGATCGTAGATGGTGAAAAATGCCTCCGAATATCGCCTGAATATCCTACCATACTTCCGCAATTCTATTCAATAAAATCTACCAAACAGAGTTCCCAGAATGAATTCTATGGTCTACCATTGAGAGCCAAGGACCAAGGCGAAGATGATCTAATGTCCTATGATCTAAAGCAAGCAGAGGAAGACGACTCACTTAAATGGTCAGGCAGTGTCATTTCTCATGAAGATGGTACCATAAGAGATACTTTATCTACCAAAGGATCTCGCATTGTCTCTTTTGCTCCAATCTTGAAGTGGGATACGATTCCATTTTCTAGACTGGCCAAAGAAATGTTATCCCTAGGAAAAAAAGCATTAGGCTGTCCAGTGGAGATAGAGTTTGCAGTTAACATGCACAAAGAATTGAAGCCTGAATTCTGTTTATTACAGATCAAGCCCATGGTACTGACAGGGCTTCGTCGTTCCAATAATGAGACAGAAATTGAATCGAAGAAAATATTTTGCAAAAGTAGTGTCACATTAGGTGATGGAAGAATCGATAGCATAAAGGATCTGATCATTATCAGGGAAGAATCCTTTGACCCCAGTAAGACCGAGGATATAGCTATAGAGGTCTCAAGACTGAACAAAAAATTCAAAAATAAACACAAATATATCATAGCTGGTCCTGGAAGATGGGGCTCTGCAGATCCTTGGCTGGGAATACCAGTCCAATGGCGTCAGATATCGCAGGCAAAGGCAATTATTGAAGTTGGATTGGAAGACCTTCCCATTGACCCATCATTCGGTAGCCATTTCTTTCAAAATATAACAAGTTTACATGTGGCATACTTTACTGTAAATCCAAAAAATAAGAATGATCAGCTAAACCTCGAGTGGCTCAATGATGACCATTTGTTGGAATCAAATAAATATACTGAATGGTATCATTTCAACGACCCAATAACCATTACCTTGGATGGGACCACAGGAAATGGAGAGATCTATCAACCTAATGCCAATAATGAACCTCTAAATATGGACGAGGAGGAATCCAGTGGAATATAGTTAGACCTATACTACCCCTTGATCTAACATCGCATCAGCTACCTTAATAAATCCTGCGATATTTGCACCTTTCACATAATTCACAGATTCATTCTCTTGTCCATGCTCAACACATGCCTCATGTATGTCCTTCATAATATGATGCAGCTTACCGTCCACTTCCTCTCTTGTCCAATTGAGGCGCATACTATTTTGACTCATTTCGAGACCACTGGTAGCAACTCCACCTGCATTTGCCGCCTTTCCTGGACCAAATAGAATATCACTATCTTGGAATGAATTCACAGCATCTGGATCAGAGGGCATGTTGGCACCTTCTGAAACTACCTTGCATCCATTGGAAATAAGAGTATTAGCATCCTCTCCATTTATCTCGTTTTGTGTTGCACAGGGCAATGCGATATCACAAGGTACACTCCACGGTCTTTGACCTTCTAGATAGTCAACCTTGAACTCATCTGCATAATCCTTGATCCTACCACGTCTATTATTTTTCAGATCCATTACCCAATCAAGTTTTTCAGGATCTATCCCATCCTCATCATATATTGACCCTGATGAATCAGAAAGGGTAACAATCTTTGCCCCTAGTTGAGTTGCTTTCTCAGTTGCATATTGTGCAACATTTCCTGAGCCTGATACTGCCACTCTCTTACCTTCAAAACCATCGCCGACCTTTTTGAGCATCTCTTCAGCAAAATAGACACACCCATATCCTGTTGCCTCTGGACGAATCAATGAACCGCCCCAATTAAGTCCTTTACCAGTCAGGACCCCGGTAAATTCATTTCTGATCCTCTTATATTGGCCAAAAAGGAAACCAATCTCTCTTCCTCCTACGCCAATATCACCAGCTGGCACATCAGTATCTGGACCAATATGTCTACACAGTTCGGTCATGAAGCTCTGGCAAAAACTCATTACCTCATTATCTGACTTGCCCTTAGGGTCAAAGTCAGATCCGCCTTTACCTCCTCCCATTGGCAGGGTCGTGAGACTATTCTTGAATACTTGCTCAAAACCTAGAAATTTTAGAATTGATAGATTCACCGATGGGTGAAAACGTAGGCCTCCCTTATAAGGACCAATTGCAGAATTGAACTCTACACGGAAACCACGATTTACCTCGACATCACCTCTATCATTTCTCCAAGGTACCCTGAACTGTAAAACTCTCTCAGGTTCTACTACCCTGTCAAGGATCCTTGCATGAAGATAGTGTTGGTTATC
>CALCSS010000185.1 GCA_937893835.1 uncultured Fidelibacterota bacterium | reverse complement strand
TTGGGTTAATAAAATTACCCTACGCGTTCAAACTGAACAAAGCCTAATTAAAAAATATGAGTCAATGATCATAAAATAATGATGAAGAAAGTGACAATAATACCTAGATCAATACCCCTTCTTGCATTATTCATATCCTCCATCTATTCAAAAGACATTCTTTTGGAATCAATTGAATTAGATTCAAAGTCCAATGGTCTCATTGTTACTATAGATATGGACTCCACCTTAGACCAAGAAAATGCGACTGCATGGCAAGCGAATTCTGGATGGTTTTACATCACTCTATATAAAGCCAAAGGAGATACGATGTACCTATTGAAAGATGAATTACCAAAGGGAGTGCTTGACTATCAGGCCATACAGGGGGAGGAGTCATTTCAAATAGGATTGAGGTTAAGGCAAAATATAGAGCACTATGAATTCTCATTTGTCAAAAAAAATACTCTCATAACCTCATTGCATTATTCAACTGAATATTTTTCCACACTAGATTCAGTAAAGGATCTGGATAGATCAGAGAAGAGAAAAGGCCTACCCGATGGCCTAAGGAAATGGCTTTATTTGACAGGTACCGGAATTGTCATGGCAGGGTCTGTCAAGGATAGTAACATAAGTTCAAACACACAAACTCAGGCTGGCATTGCTGTGATAGTCACTACATTCATCATTGATAAAATTTGGAAAATCCTATGAAGGATGCCTTGGTCTACTTCTCATTATTTTGGGCACTATCATTTATCATACTAGGATTGTATCTACGCTATAGATACAAAGATAGATTTGATGATCTTGACCAATAGAACAATATTATCATTCCTTATTATTTCCATCGGATCAGGTTCGTCCATATCTGTAAGAGATTCTTATGATATCCTAAAGAACAGTGCCACACCGATTCACGCAACACCTCACATAAACAACTTGATCAGAAACGGAATTGGTGATCTAGATGAGAATGAAAGAGATCATTTGAAAGTGATCGGCCTTCAAGATATAGAAAATTCTGTGGCAACCTACAACCCGACCCTAGATCAATCGCATGATACAGACCATTTTAGATTTTTCTATACGCTTGATGATAATGATGCGGTAGAAGACGTGGAATATGTCATTGCTATGGGAACGATATTTGAGGAGGCTTGGGCGTTCCACATAGACACCATGGGATTTGATGTGCCGCCACTCAACTCAGATGGCCTCTATGAGGTTCGAATTGAGAATCTACCATCATTTTACTTTGGCTATGCGGTCGCAATTGGTAGTGGAAGATCCTGTGACAGTTACATCAAGATGCGAAACTCGTATTCGGCATCTCAATTCAGTGATCACACTGAAGAGGAGAACATCAAGGTCACGGCAGTACATGAGTTCTTCCACGCCATCCAATTTGATTATAATTGTCATGCTCTAGAACAGAGTCTGTGGTTTCTGGAGTCAACCGCAGTATGGAGCGAAGATGAACTATACGATGACATAAATGACCTCTATAGATACATGCCCTCCTGGTTCTCAAACCCAAATAAGCCCATTTTCGAATCAAGCAATCATATGTATGGCTCATTTATCTTCTTTCAATACATTGATGAACATTTAGGTGGGAGAGAGACAATCAGGTCATGCTGGGAGCAATCCAGAGATCTTGCAAATGCAACTATAGATGTGACCTTTGAAGCCATAGACAATGCACTGGACCCATATGATTCCTCATTTGAAGATACGTACTTAAGAATGCGCGTTGCCAACAGAATACTGAGTGATGAACTTGGGGCCTATCCTTACAACTATGATGAGGCTGAGGGGTATAAAACCGTCATATCTCCTTGGGGGACGCCATCCGGGCCACCAGAACAGACCGTGATCTATGAATACGGGAATACTGAGACAGTGAGTGATCAAACTCTTGGACTATATGAGAGTCTATATTTCTCTCTTGCGACTGAGGGTCCCGTTAGCATAGTTGTAAATGATCCTGAGAGCCAGATTAAACTTTCATCTATCATCAAGCTCCAGGGTAGGGACCAGTGGACGATCCGCTCTGGAAATGAGCTGAACATTGACCCTGAAATTGGAATTGACTGGATATCACTTGTTGTATCGGCAACTGGGACCGATAATCCTGATTTGGATTGGATGATAAAGTTCTCTGATGGATATTCAGAGGATTTCACAGCATTCTCTCCATACCCGAACCCGTCATATGGAAAGACGATCTCAATGGACCTACAGGTGATCACTGGCCAAATGATCACAACAAGGGTATTTGATATACTTGGCCGTGAGGTCTGGTCTTCGATCAATGAATTTATCTCCCCTACCTTGACGACGATCAACTGGAGTGGTCTTAACAAAACCGGTAGCAGAGTCTCAAACGGAGTCTATTATTTTCTTGTAGAGGGAGACAGCCATAAAAGTACCCACAAGGTCATTTATCTAAAGAAAAATTAGTTGAGCTTAAATAGTCTCTAGGGCCTTCCGAATATCCTCTATGGTATCTAAGTATTCTTCCAAACCCTCATCATACTTCACCATGAACTTCATAGGCTTGGTCTTCGATGTTGTTATGATCACATATCCCCCTGCCTCATCATGGGCAATTATATCAATGTCAGATAAGAATTCCTCAAAAACATCCAACTTTGATTCATACGATTCAAATCTTTTTGACATCATTCTTACATGCCTGGAGTAGGATGACCCAGCATCTTCAAAGATCGCTCGATTGAGGATCTTGTTGAAACGTTCTAGCCCAGAATCCAGTTCTTCACGTTTATATTTTATATCGTAGAGGGTTTTTTTATAGTGCGCATGTTCATCTTCAATGAAGATCAACTTCCTCCTATCTTTCCTGAAACCCTTTTTCAACTTCTTTAGTCCACGATAATATGCCTTTTTGGCAACCTTGATATCCTTACTAGTGGATTCAATGATATCTCTATATGAGCTAGATGAATCATCTGGGACAGAATCTAGGCTGTCACCAGGAGAGGCCTTTAGTAGATCACATAGAGATACTATGTTATCTATCACGCTATCAACCTCTGTGATCGATATTCTCATAGCTTCATGGTTTGGTTCTATTCTGTCATAGATCCGCATATCCCGGTCTAGATAATAACGGATCTCACGCTTCATAATCTTATCTAGGTCATTCATGCTCCTTGTTACGCTTTCGGACCACTGCTGTACATCAAGTATGCGAACATCAAGCGCGGGATTATCTTGAAATTTCCAGGGCTTGACCCTACCAGCACAGTCCATAAAAAAAATCAGGGCTCCTGCGACTACAAGAACCCTGATCATCTTTGATTTAATTTGTCTCAATCTTACAATTTCCCTTCCTGGTCTAACTTCAAAAGATCATCATAGCCGCCTATTGGTTGTTCATCAATGATGATCTGAGGAACTGTCCTACCTCCTGTAAGGTCAAAAAGGTCATCCCTGCTCCAACCTTTTTCCTCTATGTCCACATCATGATACTTCATTCCCTTTGAATCCAATAAGCGTTTTGCAGACTTACATGGTTGGCACCACGATGTGGAATATATGGTTATCGAGTATTCCATTATTTGATGAAAAGTAGTTTCTGAATTTCTGTATTATCACGATACTTGGCCATTACAAAATATGTACCCGATGCCAATGCTCTTCCTTGGCCATTTGTCCCACTCCAAGAAAACTTGTAGTGTCCATTGACAAGAACCCCTTTCTGTAAGTTTGCCACCTCTCTGCCAAGAATATCATATATGTTAATGGTCACTCTGCCTGTCATGGGAATCCTGAGGTCGATGTGAGTTTTAGGATTAAATGGGTTTGGATAGACAGGACTCAATACAAAATTATCAGGGGACATACCTTCCTCATTGCCTAGAGATTCAATATAATTTGATGGTGCCTCTGTACTAAAACGTATTGCTCTCTCATTTTCTAAGGGTGCAGCTCCGGGTGCATAAACATTATTGAATACATACTGCAGTCCATAATTCTTCTCAGGTGCCTCAATACCGACAGTACTATAATTTTTGGTGACATCTACATCTTCAATCTCTAGATATTGAAACTCTATGACCCCATTTCCATCTTCTGTTGGCATGGCATTTTGATCATATAGAATGATCTCAAATGTCTCCTCTGTTACCTCATCATATCCATTCAATGCTCTTGACCATTCAATGATAATTTGGCCATTTCCCTCATCATACAGGACATATACATTTATCCACGTGTCTATCTCACCATCACCATCTGAGTCAATGGTCTCCAGGTCATCTGAGAATGGAGCAAGCATGGCCTTGGGACCCATGTACATTGGAATGGACATGTTCCAGAAATAATCAATGTCACATCCTTCGAACGATGTCCAACCATTGGAGC
>CALCSS010000184.1 GCA_937893835.1 uncultured Fidelibacterota bacterium | reverse complement strand
TGTCCACATCATCACAAATGATGATCGGGTCATTACCGCCTAATTCCAAACTTGTTTTTTTGAGTTGTTTTGCAGCCATCATTGCGATCTTCTTACCCGTATCAATACTGCCCGTGAACGCAATCACCCTTACATCTGGATGGTTGACCAATGAAGCACCGGTTTTACCATTACCTGTTATCACATTAATTATGCCTATTGGTAAATGATCACATGCAATTTCTATCCATCTCAAAATTGATAGAGGTGTCACTTCAGATGGTTTAATGACAACAGTGTTTCCAGCTGCCAAGGCAGGTGCAACTTTCCAAGCCATTAGGAGTAAAGGATAATTCCATGGGACAATACACCCTACAACCCCATATGATTCTTTAACGACCATACTCATAGACCTTGGAGTAACAGGCGCGACAACTCTCCCTCGTTGATCTCTTCCAATTTCAGAATAGTATTCAAAAATTGACGCAATCCATTCTATCTCATCAAGACATTCTATGAGAGGCTTCCCGCTTTCTGCCGTGATGATCGATGCGATCTCCTTGTCATTATCTCTACTTTTCACAGCAACCTCACGCAATAGGTCACGCATGTCAAGTGAACCTAACATTTTCCAATCTTTCCATGCTGCCTTTGCAGCCGAAACTGCCACATCAACATCTGAGGCTGAACTATTTGGCACTTCAGTAATAATTTCTTCAGTGAAGGGGTTTTCTACTTTGAAGGTTGATCCATCATTCGCATCATGCCAAGATTTGTTTATATAATTCTTATTATTCATAACCTGTCTCCAATTATTGATCTATGGATTTGAATGAGCTAGAAAGAATCGATAGAGCTTCATCTATCTCATTTCTACCTACATTCAGAGAGGGTGAGATACGTATACAATTACTGTAAAGACCACCTCTTCCAATCAGTAATCCTCTTTTTTTTGTCTCTTCCATGAGTAAATCAACCGCTTCTGGGTTTGGCGTGCGATCTTTATTGGTCTCATCCATCACAAGTTCCAGCCCAACCATTAATCCTTTACCCCTTACTTCACCTATTATCTCCTTATGTTCAGACTGTATTTTCTTCAACCCTTCTTTTAAGATCTCTCCCATTTCATGGGCATTTTGTTTTAGGTCATCCCTCTCCATTATTTCTAGAGTGGCGTTTGCAGCTGTGCAACTAACAGGGTTACCTCCAAAAGTGGAGATTGAATTCTTTTTTAATGAACTTGATATCTCCTTTGTGGTTATGACTGCAGCAAGAGGCATCCCATTTGCTATACCCTTTGCAACCGTTATCATATCTGGTTCTACACCAGAATGGCCGATTCCCCATGCCTCACCCGTACGACCAAACCCAGTTTGAACCTCATCTGAGATAAATATTCCACCATGTGACCTGATTATATCAGCCACTATGCGAAAATATTCATCTGGTGGTGTTATAAAACCTCCTACACCTAGTATTGGTTCAGCTAGAATGCCTGCCACTTTCCCTGTAGTTGTCGTTTGAATCAGTTCCTCAACATCCTTAGCGCATGCGACCCCACACTTTGGGTATGATAGATTAATGGGGCATCGATAGCAATAAGGTGCCAAGGCATGTTTAATGAATCCGATTTGGGATGGTAATGCTCTCCAAGGAGCATGCGCGGTCAACGACTGTGCCAACATGGATCGACCTGAATAACCATGGCGTAAAGCAACTAATTCTGTATTGCCAGTATAGAGTTGAGCCATCATAACAGCAGTCTCATCAGCTTCTGTACCAGATGCATTGAAAAAAACCTTTTCGAGATTCCCCGGTGACAAACCAACTAATCTTTCTGCTAGTTCGACAACTGGAATGCTTGGGTATAACGATGAAATATGAGTAAGTCGGTCAATCTGTGCTTTGACCTTGGTATTGACTTCATCATTAGCATGCCCAACAGATACTGTAAGAATACCACCAAAGAAATCCAAGAATGTGTTCCCTTCATGATCTGTTACATGGAACCCCTTACCTTCCTTGATAACCAAGGGTTCGTCATAAAAGTTCTTTACAGCATCAAACAGATACTCTTTATGTTTTTTCCTTATGGTTTCACTATTGCTCATCATTCACTCTTATCTCCAAACCACCAATCCTTAACACTATGGTCATAGTCAATAAAAATGTGTTTTGCCTCTCTAAATTCTTCTAGGGCCTCAATGCCATGCTCCCTTCCAATTCCAGATTGTTTCATTCCTCCAAATGGTGCAGCAATATTTTCCATTAGTGGATTATTGATGCATACTGTACCAGATTTGATCTTGTCTGCTGCGGTCATTGCACGCTCGATGTCTTTTGTGAAAATAGTGCACCCTAGGCCATATTTGGTCGAGTTTGCAAATTCAATTGCCTCTTGAAATGATTTGATCTTTTGTATTGGAATCACAGGACTGAAGGATTCTTCAGTGACGATGTCCATGCCTGGCTTAACATTATCAAAGATAGTTGGCTCATAAAAATAACCTCTTTCAAACTTTTCAGATCTCTTTCCACCGATAAGCACCCTACAACCTTGGTCTTTTGCAAGCGCAACCTTATTGATGGTATTATTGAACTGGGCCTCAGATGCCATGGGACCTACATCCGTATCATTGTCCATAGGGTCGCCAAGCCTTACTTTTTTTGTCTCTTCTATTAATGCTTCGGTAAATCTATCCACTATTGAATCATATACATATACTCGTTCAACAGATGTACATACTTGACCTGCATTTACGAAACCTCCCCATGAGGTTCCTCTTGCAGCAACTTCAATATCTGCATCATCACAGATGATGACCGGATCCTTACCTCCAAGTTCAAGGGATACCTTCTTTAGATTATCAGCAGCCAATCTTGCTATTCTCTTACCTGTCTGAACTGAACCGGTAAATGTAATGATAGGTACCTGGGGATGTTTTACCAATGCCTCACCTGCTTCCTGGCCATATCCTGTGACCACATTGATCACGCCTTGAGGCATGTCGCCGGCAACAAGTTCAGCCCAATGAAGAATAGACAAAGAAGTGACCTCACTAGGCTTCATTACTATGGTATTCCCCGCTGCAAGCGCGGGAGCCAATTTCCAACCCATGAGTGACAATGGATAATTCCATGGTATGATGCAGCCTACCACACCATATGGCTCATACCTAACCAACGACATCGATCTATTATCCACTGGTGCAACGATCCTTCCAACCTGGTCTCGAGCAAGTTCACTATAATATTCCAAATAATCAGCAAGGTCATCGATCTCTGTCATTGCATCCTTGAATGGTTTGCCCATTTCTGTGGATATTGTTCGTGCAATTGATTCGGCATGTTCACGTGAACTATTGGCAAGTGTTCTCAAATGATCCCTACGATCACCGGCGGTCAATCCACTCCATTTTTCAAATGCAAATTTTGCTGCCCTAACAGCCATATCTATATCATAATCGCTACTTGCAGGCACTTCAGTAATCTGTTCCTCTGTAAATGGATTGAACACTCCAAATTTTTTGCCCGAACTTGCATCCTGCCATTCGTTATCTATGAAATTCTTATATGTCATTATTATTCCTCTTGAAACTTTTTTAAAATTTGGCTCATGTCTTTAAGGAAAAGAATGAATACCGTTATTGATCCGATTCCAAGAATGATCATTGTGATCCATGAAAATATTTCCCAATAGCTCATCTTTGTTTGCCCTTTTGCAATAGTAGGCCTATGAAAAATCCAATGAAAGATATTGGCACGGTTATGTACATCACAAATTCCTGCAAAAAATCAATTCCAAACCATTGGATGACATATGTTTCTTCTGATACATCAAATTTTCCCATTGTCATAATATAGATATTTAAGATGACAGTAGAAAACAAACCTGCTCCTGCACTTAGAAAACCAGCCAAGGGCTTTCTCAATCCTTTAAAATATAAACCTAACATAATGGGTACTAGCATGCTTGATATCAAAATCGATGAAAGGAAGACCCACAACCCAAGCATCTGTTCAAATTGGACTGCCATGCCAAAACCAAGGACCCAAGATAACAGGATGCCATAGCGAGTGGTCTTTATCAATTCATGATCAGTGGCATTTGGTTTCATCGCTGGTTTATAAATATCGTATGACACATTTCCACCTGCAACCAAACAGTAAGAATCCAAGGTGGACATCTCAGTTGACAGAACACCTGCAAGAAATAATCCAACCACACCTGCAGGTAATGCAGCAACGACCACTGTTAGTAAAGCAGCATCAGGTGCAACGTCTGGAGGCAACATTCCTTTGATGACTGCCACTTTTGCAGACATTGCCAAGATCGTGATCAACCAATCGTAAGAACCCCAAATGAAGATTCCTATGATAAGTGCATTGCGAACATTCTTATATGATCTGGCAGCAAATATCCTTTGATAGAATGTTGGCTCTACAAGAATTGATAGGCCAGTGGATGCATAAATGATAATGAGAAAGATATTCAAATCACCCATCGTATCAAAAAAACTTTGTGGTAGTGTTTCTATCATTGTATCAAACCCCCCAATGAAGCTCATGGCATAAGGGAAAGCAATTACAATGACCAAACACATCATCACGAATTGAATGGAGTCGGTCAAGGCAACTGCCCAAAATCCTCCTGTCAGAGTGTAAATGAGTGCTATTCCACCAAGTACTAACATGCCAGTAATGGGTTCCCAGCCAAGAGTCACCTCTGCAACCATACCAAAGCCATAAAGAGAGAGCGCAGGCAATGAATAGATAAATGATGTTACAGCACCAACATAACGTGTCTTTTTCCCATAGTAAAAATCCAATATATCTGGAAGACTTTTAAAATCATCCTCACGCAGTCGTTCCGCCAGAAGAAGGGCTGCGATCAAGAAAAATGCATAGGTTGGCCGGGCATATCCAAACCATGCCACGACTCCATCAGTAAAGGCAAGTTGAGTATCTCCAAATAAAACATCAATTCCATAATAAGTGGAAATGAGAGTCGTTATTAGGAGCGGGGTTGTAAGTGATCTTCCTGCTAAGAAGAAATCATCAAAATCTGTATGTTTTCTTGCAAACCAAAGACCTACGCCCACCATGCCTGATAGGTATATGATAATAATAAAATAATCAATGTTCGCTAGTGAATACATCTCTATGATATCCAGTCCAATAATCTATAATAGCGAGCTGCAAAAGGTAAAAACCAAGGATTCTTACGATAAAAGAACATTGTTTGGTGAGAAATTTCCTCAAAGGGACTTCTACTTTTTTGCCCTGATAATAACAAACCTATTTCTGTTCCAAGATACGTTGCTATTGATAGACCATGTCCTCCATATCCAAAAGCATAATGTATTCCTTTTACCTTACCGATATGAGGCATTAGATCAAAGGTGATCCCTAACTTTCCTGTCCATGTATGTGTGAATTTAACATCTTCTAGTTCAGGGAAGACCGCCCTAACCTGTTTTGATAATATTCTAGCACTCTCATCAAGATCTAGGTCGGTACTAAGGTCATTTCGCCCTCCCCAAAGCATCCGACCATCAGGAGTAAGTCTAA
>CALCSS010000183.1 GCA_937893835.1 uncultured Fidelibacterota bacterium | reverse complement strand
TGATTCCACATTCCATAGAGGAGGAAGTCCAACTGCAAAACCAACCATCAGTGCAAATGTACCAGTTAGTCCGTATTGATATTCACAGGGCTCTGCAGCATCAGAGAACATGGACTCTGAGATGTCAAAAAGAAGGTGATTTTGACTCTCAGGAAGAAGGATTCCATGTTGAATGAAATGACCTCCTATCATGATGCCTGATTCATTGAAATTATCCTCTATCATCTTTTGATCAACATACGTTGAAGGAATATCTTCTGGTGTAGGGTCAAGAAATGGCAATGAAAAGTCTTGGCCAATGCCCGCATGAAAGACGACGACCAGATCATAATCAGAATAATTGACCTGGTCTTGTTCATAGGCACCTTCCAAAGCATCCTTGAATAATTCAGTCAGTCTCAACTCCTGGCTCTCATTTTCATTATAAGGATTGTAATAATTCATTTTTCTTGCAAGTTGATAACTATCATCCTGACCTGAGGGATAAATATTTGACCCTTCAAGATCAATCCCAAAATTTCCATAGGATACAGATCTGAAGTATGAATCGAGCGCGATCAGTTGAGATTGAAAATAACTTTTATCATGTGGCGTGGAATCAATCGTGTATGACTTACAATCTATGCCTTGGTCCTCGAGTAGGAACTTGCCGTTCCCTGTTGTACTGGCGATATCATCTTCATCAAAAGATATCCGTATTGCACATATCTTGATAGGATCATCAATAGAGGCATTCACTGAATTTAGCAGACCAAACAGAATGATCGATCTGCATAAAATGGAGTACAACATTAGTCTAGAATAAGATTAATATTCTATATTGAGAGAGAAGCGCATTGTATTGGTCAGAGGATGGCCTTGTTCCCCATAGGTATAACCAAAATCGAAACCATACCCTGAGAACCTTAGGCCTATCCCAAAGGTTGGATTACTGATCTTACCCGTCTTGTCATAATAGAATCCCGATCTTATAGCAAAATATTTCCCATACCAATATTCAAGACCAAAATTATGTACTAGACGATCTAGTTCATTAGATATGGTCCTATCCTTTCCATTTCCTACTTCTTTGATACCGTATTCATTATATTTTCCCCAACCCGCATCGTTAGGCTCTCCTGAGGTTGGCACCATTTCATTCTCACCAGGATCTACTTGCCCATTGGAATCAGCGTCAAACCATTTCCCACCATCTATGCTACCATCATCATCTGCGTCTACCCACTCATATCCACCTATGATGCCATCGCCATTCCCAGGACTAATTGAGCCATAGTCTATGTCACCACCTAAGAGCCAATCATTGACCCATGATGTGAACAATGCCAAATAGATCGGGTCAGTATGTGCGATCTCCATCTTTCCATCAGAGTTGTAGTCATTACCCGGGCTTAGATTACCATCCTCATCATATCCCCCTATGTAACCATCACCATCCCAATCCATATCAGGATAAGAAGATACTAAGAGTTTGTCTACGTCATAGACCAGATTGAGTTTGTTGAACTCGCCATTTATCAATGCATAGTTCAGTCCAAGACTTAGATTGGTAGGCTGTGGGTCTGCCTGATCTGGATCGATGAATGAGACCTTTGGCCCTAGGTTTGATAGATTCATACCAAGTGTCAAATTTGGAGAGAGCCATTCCTTATGCATATAACCAATATCAAAACCAAAATCCGTTGAAGTACCCTTACCTTTCTCACTCCCCGCACCGATCTCAACTAGATGCTGGTAGGATACCTTTGCGTTTATTCCAAAGGATTGATTCCTCGATATAAGAGCACTATATGAAAGGGAGAATGCCGTCATATAACTAGTGAATGTACCTAATTCATC
>CALCSS010000182.1 GCA_937893835.1 uncultured Fidelibacterota bacterium | reverse complement strand
TTTTCTGGCCGTTCAGGTGGAATGGGAGGCGGTGGAATGGATATGGATTATTGATCCTAAGGACGTCGAATACTTTCGATCATATCCCTTACCTCTGATGGTACATCAGCATATCTTTTAGAAACAAAGTACGCAACAATAAAGTTCACCACTGCCCCGATCGCTCCAAATGCGTTGGGCTCAATACCAAAGAACCAGTTAGGCTCCATCCCACCTAAGAAGGATGTTGATTGTATGAACATTATGCCTTTATGCTGGAAGACATATAATAGGGTTATCCCTATGCCTGCCAACATTCCCGCGATTGCACCTTCCTTGTTCATCTTATTTGAGAAGATACCCATCATCAATGCAGGAAAGATCGATGATGCAGCCAGGCCAAAGGCCAGCGCAACGGTTCCGGCAGCAAAGTCTGGTGGATTGAATCCAAAATAACCTGCTACTGCAATGGACACTGCCATGGCAACTCGACTTGCCATCAGTTCTTCCTTTTCTGATATGTCAGGCCTGAAAACACCTTTTAATAGATCACGAGAGATGGACGATGATATAGCAAGTAATAGACCTGCAGCAGTGGAGAGTGCAGCAGCAAGTCCCCCTGCAGCAACCAAGGCTATTACCCAGTTAGGAAGACCAGCGATCTCAGGGTTCGCCAGAACCATGATATCCCTATCTACTTTTACCATCTCATTGTCGTCACTTCCTGTATACTGAATCAGACCATCGTTATTCTTATCCTCGAATTTCAACAATCCTGTCTTTTCCCAATTACTGAACCATGAGGGCCTATCAACATATGCCAGATTGTTCTCCTGCTCTGGTCTATCTATGGTAGCCATAAGATTTAATCTCGCCATTGCTGCAACTGCGGGTGCAGTGGTATATAAAATGGCTATGAATACAAGGGCCCATCCGGCAGATGATCTTGCTGCCTTGACAGATGGGACAGTGAAAAAACGCATTATGACATGTGGTAGCCCAGCTGTACCTATCATCAATGAGAGTGTATAAAAGAACATGTTCAATAAACTCAAACGCTTATTAGTGGTATATTCCTTAAACCCAAGTTCTGTCATGATCTGGTCCAATTTATCCAGAAGGAACGTTCCATCCTCCATTGTCCCACCAAGCCCAATTTGAGGTATTGGATTTCCTGTGAGCATGAACGAAATAAAAATTGCGGGTATGGTATATGCAATGATCATTATCACATACTGAGCGATCTGTGTGTAGGTGATTCCCTTCATCCCGCCCATTACAGCATAGATAAAAACGATCACCATCCCGATCATGAGTCCTTGATCATAATCAACCTCTAAAAATCTAGAGAATGCAACACCAATTCCCTTCATCTGCCCAATGACATATGTGACGGAGGCAATAATAAGACAGGCAACGGCAACGACCCTTGCGGTCTTTGAATAATAACGATCACTGATAAAACCTGGTACGGTAAATGATCCATGCTTCCTTAGGTATGGAGCTAGAAGCAAGGCTAACAACACATACCCTCCTGTCCACCCCATGAGAAAGACAGAACCACCATATCCAAAGAAAGCGATCAAACCCGCCATCGAGATAAATGAGGCTGCAGACATCCAGTCAGCAGCAGTCGCCATACCATTCGCAACTGGGTGTATATCGCCTCCTGCTACGTAGAACTCGTCTGTACTGCTCGCCCTTGCCCAGAATGCTATTCCTATGTAAATAGCAAACGTCAATCCAACGATCAAGAAAGTAAGTGTTTGAAGTTCCATGGTCTGATTAATTGGTTCTACGAATCATTCCTGCCGTATTCCTCATCGATCTCACCCATCTTAAATGCATAATAAAATATAAGGATCACAAAAACATATATAGAGCCTTGTTGTGCGAACCAAAATCCTAGCTTGTATCCACCAAGCCTTATGGTATTCAACTGGTCAACCAAAATAATGCTAAAGCCATAGGATGAGATGAACCAGATAGTAAGACATTTTATTATAAGGGAGATATTCTCTTCCCAATAGTTTTTATGCTTATTCATTATGCTCAATTATAATCAATTTATTTTTAAGGAATGCTTTAGATATTGACTCATGATAGAAAGAACAACCGCTGCGATCACATCAGCAAGGGGCTGAACATTTGGCAATCCAAAATTCCATAGGATGACACCAGATAGCCAAATCAAATAAACCTTCATATCGCAGTAATATTACAAATAATACCGAATCAAGAGACAAATTTTCTGATAGTATCCAGACTAGGCCTCTGGCATATCTCCGTTAGAATATTCAGTGTTAGCATTCAAAATGTCATTAAAAATATTATTGATGAATATAAGTCGCTCAGTTTCATCATTGATATTGATGAGCTCCTTTTTCAGAGCTAGAGGCAATTGGAGACCTTGCAAAAATTCAAATGATATCTTTTTGTTCATATGAATATTTAGATCTTTATCAACACCAAATTTCAATAAGACCTTCAAATAAGAATCTTGAAAGTCTTGAAAATGTGAACCTTCTAAACCTGCTTCAATAGGGATATATTCAATTTCCCCAACAACTGTGTCACCATCCAATTTTGTGCTGACCACATTAAAGAGTTCTTGACCCTTGACCAAAATATCATATTCACCATTCTTATATTCTCTGAAAACTTCAGTGACATTGACCCTCACTCCCTTAGAAAAAACATCATCACCTTGGCTTAGTATGATCCCAAATGGATTGTCACTATCAATAGCATTCTTTATCATCTTCTTATATCTTGGCTCAAAGATATGAAGTGGCAAATACTCGTACGGCAATAAAATCAGATCGAGTGGAAAAAGTGGGAGTTCTAGCATTTTAGATTTGATCAATTTGTATGGCCGTGTCTTTTAATATCAATATTTTTTCGTATGCCTTTGTACAAGATTAAATATTTATTCTTTTCAATCCAAACTTGGATATAATGAAATCAGTAATATATGGATTGATATAAGATTCAATTTGAATCACAACCTTAACGTATAAATAAATAATAAATGAAACTTGGTAAACAGATTAAAGTAGCACCTGTATTATTGATTAATGGGGCAACAATATTTTACATCATATATGGTCTCTCTTATCAAATAGATATCCAATGACAAAGCTATTAAAGAATCGCACATTTTTATTATTCTTTTCAGGCAACATCATGTCTCTGGTCGGATTTGGTTTCAATCTTATTGCGATCAGTTGGATGGTCCTTGAAAAAACAGGGTCTGAATATGCACTGGGTAAGATCATGGCCACTGCTACCGCGCCAGGTCTGGCGCTGGCTCTATTTGCTGGAGTGGTGATCGATAGGGTAAATAGAAAATGGCTATTGGTCTATCTTGATCTTTTTCGAATGGTAGTTGTGATCTCATTTTTGATCATACTGTATCGCTATGATTTCCAATTATGGATATTGTATCCTGTGGTCATTTTCATGGGACTAGGTAACTCACTGTTCTGGCCAACAGCACAAGCCTTTGTCCAAGAGATCGTGACGAAAGAAGAATATTTTGATGCAAATAAATTGCTGTCGGCCAGCTACCAGGTAGGCTCAATATTGGGCGCAGGTTTAGGAGGTTTCATTGTCCATATATTTGACCCATTGGTCGCCCTATGGATCAATGTAGCTACATACTTGGTCTCAGGCATATTAATTGGACTAGCTCCATTTTCCCATAAAGATAAGAAGGTTGATAATGAAAATATGTTCAAATCCATGGGGAAAGGTTTCTCTTTCCTTCAAAGAAAGTTGAATATTTTGACACTGGGTCTTACTACCATATTATCTGATGTTGCCATATGGGGCGCACTATCTGTCTTGACAATTACAATATCAAAGGATATTTTTTTTAAAGGAACATGGGGATATGGTCTGCTAGATGGTCTATATGGATTGGGAGCACTTTTTTCTACCATTTTGGTTGGCTATTTTTCTCAAAAAATGGGAAAGGGACGATACTTGATCCTTTGTTATCTCATAGCAGGATCAATGTGTCTGATTGCCCCGATGATGCCAACCATTTACTTGGCCGCCATTGCATTTTCATTTATGGGACTCTACAATAACTCTGCTCGAATTATAATCAGAACAATTTTCATGGAAAATATCCCAAACAATATCATGGGCAGAGTACAGACCATCTTTGGTGTCTATACTCGTACAATGGTAATTCTAAGTGCCCTTATTACAGGTTGGCTCATAGAAAATCTTACAATAAAGAGCGCGGTCATCTTTACCTCTGCACACTACCTCTGTGCGCTCCTAGGGACTGTATCTGTCATCAATCTGTGGAAAGGGAAGAATAACCTCTTGGCAAAAACAAACCATGCCTGAATTACCTGAAGTGCAGACCGTTGTAAATCACATTCGACCAATGATCATTGGAAAACGGTTAACCACCATAAGACCGATATGGGAAAAAACATTACACAATTTCAATGTTGAGGATATTGATAGGATCAAACCAAATAATCAAATAATTGATGTCTATCGCAGAGCAAAATTTATCATTATAAAACTAATGGATCACATTATTGCCATACACCTCAGAATGACGGGTAAGCTTTATGTTTCAGAAAAGAAAATTGATCCAAAATATGCAACAGCGGTCCTAGAGTTTGAGGATAAGGGATCTCTCATCTTTGAAGATGTCAGAAAATTTGGCAGAATCTATTTATATGATGATATGAAGATAATTGATTCAAGGCATGGGCCAGAACCTCTTGATAAGAATTTTACGGTCGAATTATTCAAAAATATGATAAAAAGAAGAAATAGAAATATCAAGGCCCTATTACTTGACCAATCATTCCTGTCTGGTCTTGGTAATATATATGTTGATGAGAGTCTTTGGAAAAGCGGTATCCATCCAAATTCCAACTCAAGTTCAATACCACAAAAAAAGGTTAGCATGCTTCATAGAAACATTCAATCCATCCTTAATGATGCTATAGTAAAAAAGGGGACAACGATCATTGATTTCTCGGTCAATGGCAGATCCGGAGAATATGCAAATGATCTAAACGTCTATGGTAGAAATGAAAGATCATGTTTTAAATGTGATCTTAAGGTAATAAAGTTAAAGGTTGCAGGAAGAGGAACATATGTATGTACCAAGTGCCAGAAGAGATATAAATAGGAGATGAAAAAGAATAAATGTTAGACCCATTAAATATCCTAAAAAATGAATGGGAGAATATTAGAGAGGGAATAAGAACAGCACACCATGATTTTCACTCATTCGTGCTATCAACTATTCGAAATAATGGTCCTGAATCAAGAACTATGATCTTACGTTTCTTCAATGAAGATGATCCCTCTATTTGGTTTCATACTGATAAAAGAAGTGAAAAACTATTGGATATCAAGGACAATAAGGATATTTGTACACTATTCTATGATCGTTCAAGACGCATTCAGCTAAGGATGCACGGTATAGGCAGCATTGAAGAAGATGGTAGAACGACCAAAGCGGTTTGGGGGTCTATGAGACCTGAAAGCAAACTCTGTTATATGGGGCCGTATGCTCCATCAGAGGTCATCGCTGAATATAAACCCAATATTATAAATAAATCTGCGCAAGAAATTGATGAGAGTGACGATCTGCTTGGATATTCTAGGTTTTGTAGAGTGAAAATAACTATAAATAGACTAGACTGGTTGCACCTTGATCACAAAGGTCACAAAAGAATACAATTTGATTTTGATGAAAAAATAAAGGTAAAGTGGCTAGCATCATAGGGTCAGCGATGATGAGATCTTTTTCTTTTATGGATTCTCAGATCAAGATGAATGGCCTGCAAGATACACCATAATTGCATTTTGAGCATGCATTCTATTCTCAGCCTGGTCAAAAACAATCGAATTTTTTGACTCCATTACCTCATCAGTGACCTCTCTTCCTCTTTCTGCCGGAAGGCAGTGCATAAAAAGGGTCTCCTTCCCCGTGCTATTTAATAGAGCCCCATTTACCTGGAATGGTTCAAAAATTCTTTCTCTCTCCTCGGCTTCTTCTTTTTGCCCCATAGACGCCCATACATCCGTATAGATAACATCAGCATCTTTGACTGCTGAAAAAGGCTCATGGGATAATTCATAGGATGACAAACCACCATCTTCAACCATTTGGACCGTTTCCATATCCGGTTCATATCCCTTTGGGCCAGAACAAACAAAATGCATTGGAAATTTTGTTGCCAATTGTAACCATGAATGGACAATGTTATTTCCATCACCTAGATAGGCGATCTTTAGATCTTCTAGATTCCCTCGATGTTCCCAAACAGTCAATATGTCAGCTATGATCTGACAAGGATGATTGTAATCTGTGAGCCCATTGATGACAGGGATATCCGCGTATTGCGCTAATTCAATAATATGCTGATGATCAAATAGTCTTGCCATGATAACATCATTATATCGACTAAATAATCTAGATATATCTTTTATCGCCTCTCGCTTGCCTATTCCAATATCATTAGGTCCTAAAAAAAGAGCATGTCCTCCCATCCATTCAAACCCTGTCTCAAAAGACACTCGAGTACGTGCGGAAGGCTTGGCAAATATCATTGCAAGAGACCTATCTTGAAATGGCTTATAGTTGTCTTTACCATGAAATTTTGTTTTTAATTCTTTAGCTAGATGAAGAATCTCCCAAATATCATCTGCATCGTAATCTGAAATATGTAAAAAATGTTTAGGCATTTTTCCCCTTTATAGTATGTAGCGACTTAGATCGGGATCCTCTAATATACCGTCCAATGACTCCTTGACTATCTTGGCAGTGATCTTGATCTTTTTATCTCCTCTTTTTGGTTGTTCAAATAACGGTTTTTCAAGTAAGGTAGTCATTATGGTGTGTAAGCGACGAGCCCCTATGTTCTCCATATTTGAATTTACTTCAGATGCAATCTTGGCAACTGCGCGAATCGCAGCATTATTGAATTCCAATTCTACATTTTCTGCACTGAGAAGGGCCGTATACTGTTTGATCAATGCAGATCGAGGATGGGTAAGGATCTTGACAAAATCATCCGTACTTAATTTATCAAGTTCAACCCTTATCGGGAATCGCCCCTGTAGCTCAGGAATCATATCAGACGGAGCACTGACATGAAATGCACCAGCGGCTATAAATAGTATGTGATCGGTTGCAATAACACCATACTTTGTATTTACATTGCTACCCTCTACAATTGGAAGAAGGTCTCTCTGGACACCTTCACGGCTTACATCTGGTCCAGCTCCTCCATTATTCCCCACGACCTTATCGATCTCATCTAAAAATACAATCCCATTATTCTCTGTGCGTTCCTTAGCTGAACGAATTACCTCATCTTGATCAATTAATTTCAACGCCTCATTATCGGTAAGCACCTCACGCGCCTCAACGACCTTCATCTTTTTTGACCTTTTATTTTTTGGTAATGATCCTGATATCATATCCTTGATATTCATACCTATGTCTTCCATTCCCATAGGCCCAAAAACCTGCATGCCTATTGTAGGCTCATCAGATACTTCAACTTCGATGATTTTTTCTTCGAATTCACCTTTCTCTAGTTTTTTTCGAATCCTGTCTCTGGTCCTGCTGTGGCGCTCTATCAGAGCCTTGTCCTGCTTGGAATCGCTCTTTTTATCATCTGGATAAAGGATATCTAGTATTCTCTCATTAGCAAGATGTTCTGCCAATTCGAGCACCTCATCATATTTTTCACGTTCGACCAGAGCCACTGCTGTGTCCATTAGGTCCCTAACAATGGATTCGACATCTCTACCTACATATCCAACCTCAGTGAATTTGCTTGCTTCCACTTTTATAAATGGCGCATTGGCAAGCGCGGCAAGCCTTCTTGCGATCTCGGTCTTTCCAACTCCGGTAGAGCCGATCATTATAATATTGTTCGGCATGATCTCATCTTTCAACTTTCCTTCAACCTGCTGCCTTCGCCAACGATTTCTCAATGCAATGGCGACGGTCTTTTTTGCATTTGTCTGCCCGATTATATAACGATCGAGTTCTTTAACAATTTGCCTTGGGGTCATTTGTTTCATCAGATCTCCAACACAGAGATCGAATCATTGGTATAGATACATAGATCCGCCGCTATCTTGAGCGATTCAGAGGCAACCTTTTTTGCAGATAATTTTGTTTGGGACAATAGCGCTGTGGCTGCTGCTTGTGCAAAACCTCCACCAGAGCCAATTGCCACAACTTGGCCATCTGGTTCTATGATATTCCCATCACCTGCGATGATAAAACTTTTTTTATCATTCATGACCACTAACATTGCATCAAGGTGACGTAGCATCTTATCCAAACGCCAGTCTTTAGCAAGCTCAACCGTCGCCCTTGTCAGGTCTCCTTCATACTGCTCGAGTTTTTGTTCAAATTTTTCAAATAGTGTAAGTGCATCTGCTGCCGCGCCTGCAAAACCTCCCAAAACCTTATGTTGAGCCACTTTGAATTCACGTACCTTAATAGCTTTTTGCTTGAATGCCATGTCACCAAAAGTGACCTGGCCATCTCCGGCCATGGCGACCCTGCCCTTATGGCGCACTCCTATTATGGTGGTTGAACGTATTTTCTTCATCATGGCCTATTATTGAGTTAACTGTTTTAATAGTTTTGAGTCACCAGGCAGAACTAATGTTGTTTTTTTATCGATGACCTTCTCATAGGTTTCCAAGGTGCGAATAAATTCATAGAAATCCGGTGATTTTGAATATGAAGAGGCATAAATATCCAGGGCCTTGGCCTCTCCCTCTCCACGAATTTCTTGTGCGGTTTTATAGGCATCTGCCAAGATAACGGTTTTATCTCTATCTGTAGCTGCTCTGATCTTCTGAGCCTCTTCCTCTCCTTCGGATCTGAATTTATTAGCCTGTCGTTTTCGCTCTGCTTCCATTCTCGCATAGATAGATGCCTCGTTCTCTTGGGGTAGGTCCACTCTTCTGATACGAACATCAACGACTTCAATGCCATATTTACTCGTTTCTTCATTACTGGCAGTTGTTACTTTACTCATGATCAATTCCCTGGTCTCGGTTATGATCTCATCCATGTCATGCGTCCCCAGCTCCTGCCTTAATTCGGAATAGACAATGTCATCCAAGCGTGTCTTAGCAGTTGGGACGGCTCTTACAGTTTGCAGAAATAGTAACGGGTCAACTATCTTCCATCTGACATAATTATCAATTATGAGGGATTTTTTGTCTCTACTTAATATTTCCTCTGGAGGAACATCATATTCCAAAAGTCTTTTCTCAAATGAATTTGATGTTTGAAAGGGTGCTGGTAGCTTCCAGTTTAGGCCAGGGTCTTTTAAGGTACGGACAGGTTTCCCAAACTGTAAAATGACCATTTGTTCTGTCTCATCAACTATTATGATAGTTGATATAGCAAAGAGGACAACAAGACCAATTATTATGAGTGATAATTTTTTCATTATTTCTGCCCTCCTTTTATTTGATTAGGATTTAAGTTCAAAAGATTAAGCATATTCCCACTATCTTTGTCTGGTATGATTATTTTTTCTATGCCAGGAAGCACTTTTTCCATGGTCTCGAGGTAGAGTCTTTTTTCAGTAATGCTCTTGGCCTTTTTGTATTCTTTAAGGATAGTTGTGAATTTAGCAGCATCGCCTTCAGCACGCTTGATCCTTGATTCTTTAAAACCCTCTGCATCCCTTATCATAGCCTCAGCCTCTCCCCTGGCCTTTGGAATAACATCATTTCTATATCCCTCAGCCTGGTTGATCATTCTATTCTTATCTTCCTTTGCTGATGCAACATCCTTGAACGCTCCAATTACTTCTTTTGGTGGTGAAACATCTTGTAATTGAACTGCAACAACGTGGATACCAGATTCATAGTTATCTAGAATGGACTGTAATTGAAGCTTTGTCTCCTCTTGAATCGTGAACTTCCCTGTCGTAAGGGTCTCGTCAATCCTATTTCTACCAACAACGGTTCTCAAGCTAGCCTCAGCTGCCTCACGAACCGTTAATTCGGGTTGAACGATTTTAAATAGATATGATACGGGGTCCTTTATCTTGTATTGCACGATCATTTCAGCATCCACAATATTTTCATCGCCTGTGAGCATCAAACTCTCTTTTTCAACAGTCCTGTATTGACCATTTTTTAAGCTACGAAATCCAATCTCTATTCTCTTGACCTCCGTTACCTTTGGTGTGTTCGCTGTCTCAATTGGTGAAGGGAATTTCCAATTCAACCCAGACTGCGTGACCCTTGTATGTTCACCAAAGGTACGAATAATGCCCACCTCATCAGGACCAACAATATAGACACCAGTCAATAGCCAAACGACTAAAAGGCCAATAAGAACAGGTGTTATCTTAAAATTAAAATCAGGGATCTCAACTTCTTGATCCCCAACTATTATTCGACGAGTTGCCATAATTACTCCTTTATATTTCTTTTCTTAGTCTTGCTACAGGATATCCCATTTGATCACGGTACTTTGCTATTGTTCTTCTTGCTAGTGTGTATCCTTCCAAATTCAATTTATCAACAAGCACATCATCACTAAGGGGTGATTGTTTATCTTCATTCTGTATTATTCTTTCTAAAGCTCTCTTGATCACAAATGTTCCCAAATTTCTACCATCTTTTAATTCTATTGAATCTGTAAAATAATGTTTTAACTCAAAAATACCATATGGAGTATCCGCGTATTTGCCTCTTGTGGAACGACTGATCGTTGAAATATCCATCTTGATCATATCAGCAACATCTTGAAGTTTTAGTGGACGTAGATAATCCATATTCCCCGCAAACCACTCTGGCTGAAAATGGATGATAGATCTCATTACATTCACCATGGTCAACCTTCGTTGGTGAATCGCCTCGATAAACCAATTGGCCAGATCCATTTTATCTTTAATAAATCTTTTTGCATCTTTCTTAAGGGAGTTATTCTTCATTTGAGATTCATATGCTTGGCTGATCCTGATCTCTGGTATTCCACCATCGTTTGTTGTAATGACCCAATCCTCTCCATCTTCCCTTACGATCACATCAGGTAAAACCGTTTGGAATCTATCAAGATAGCCCTCTCCTGGACGCGGGCTTAGATGAGCGATATGGTCAACTGCATCATGTAATTCCTCTTTCGTGCAATCTAGTTTTTCTAGGATCTTTTCATAACGCTTATGCATAAAATCATCAAAATGCTTATTGACTATTCTGTGAGATAACGAGGCTGGCTCATCCTCTAATTGTATCATTAAACATTCTTCTAGATTTCTAGAGCCAATTCCCTTGGGATCAAGCCTTTGAACCTTATAGAGAATAGGCTCTAATTCCTCCTCCAATAATTCAAAACGATCAGCAATAAGGATCAGGTCCGTATCCAAATATCCTTTTTCATTTGTGTTCCAAAGAATCTCCTCTGCTATCTCTCTATCGTGGTCGTTTATATCCAGGTCCTTAAGTTGTTCAATCAAATCTTCCAACAGAGTATGCCTATCGGGCAATGGCATTTCATTTTTTTGCTCAGATAAATAATATGTTGATTCATCACTATACATATCCTCCATTGAAACATCTATATCATCGATCGGGGTATCATCTTTTTCTTCAGTTTCCTGGTTTTCCTCAGGCTCTACCTGCTCCAAAAGAGGATTTTTCTCTAATTCCGCAATGATAGCCTGCTCTAGGTTCAACGTATTTAACTGTAGTAGACGCGCTTGTAGAACTTGCCTAGGGGCAAGTTTTTGTTTTTGTGACTGAATCTGTTTTAGTGTTGTCGCCATTAATCAAGCCTGAATTTTTCACCAAGATACAAACGCCTTGCCTCTTCATCATTCGCCAAGAACTCAGAAGTTCCTGATTTTAAGATCTGACCATCAAATAATAAGTATGAACGATCTGTGATGGATAGCGTCTCTCTAACATTATGGTCAGTGATAAGGACTCCAATTTCTTTCTTTTTCAAGGAATGGACAATCCCCTGTATCTCTTCAACCGCTATTGGATCGACGCCGGCAAATGGCTCGTCTAAAAGGATAAAATCTGGGTCCATGCATAAACATCTAGCGATCTCGACCCTGCGACGCTCACCTCCTGAAAGAGTGTTCCCCTTACTTTTAGATAAATGAGACACAGATAGGTCATCCAATAGTGATCCCATTTTGTCTTGTTGCTCCTTTGTTGTGAGATCTTTACGCATTTCTAGGACTAATTTTAAATTATCTTCAACAGTTAACTTACCAAATATTGATGGTTCTTGAGCCAAGTAGCCTATTCCCCTACGCGCTCTTTTATACATAGCATCATTTGTGATATCAAAATCATCTAAGAATATATTTCCAAAAGTGGGCTTTATCATGCCCGTTATCATATAAAAGGTTGTGGTCTTCCCGGCACCATTTGGACCAAGTAGACCAACGATCTCTCCACGTTCCAAAGAAACATCAACCTGCTTGACCACCATTCGTTTACCATATTGTTTGTGCAGGCCTTCTGCCTTCAGTGTACTATATCTGATCCTCATTTTAAATCTCGTCCAGTTACTCCAGACGGATTGATGATCTTCCAATTTTTCAGATCAGAATCAGATTCAAATCCAACACCATACAATGTGTCTTTTTCAAGAGTTGTGATCATTATGCTGTCTTTAGTACGAAGCTTTTCATCATTTGACTCCCAAATCAAAGTTTCTGAATAAAGAGAGATACCACTATCTGACACTGCCACAACATTGCCAATCGCTTTCATATCATTTGAACTCTGGTTCACCTCAGCCTTATTAGAGGTCAGTACAGAAGTATGCTGCTCATAAGAATCAAAAAAATCTACAGTAACACTGCTGTCTAACATAATGAATTCCTTTTCATTATATTTTTCAAGATGGCCTGATCTTACCTTTGCCCTGATCATGCCTTGGTCTGTCAATATAATGTTGACTCCCCAACTTTCTTGGTCTGGCATCCCTTCTTTTGAAGGAAGCTCTTCAACGGATTCCTTGGTACAGGATGATAATAAGATCATTGCCAAAATAAATGTCCAGCTCACAATATCAACTACTGATAATACGTTCTTTCATGATCTGAAAAACTTCTTCGGTCCGTCCTTGTTCTGAAATGATCCAAGAGACAGCTTCACGGAAGGCACCTTCTCCACCTGATAGTTCTGTTACATGTACGGCTACCTTCTTTACATCTGGGGTCGCATTTGCAACAGCAATGGGTAATGCAACCTCATTCATAACAGGAATATCAATGATGTCATCACCAAGATATGCGATATTTGAATCCTCAAGGTCATATTTTGATTTTAGTTCTTCGTATGCGGGTAACTTATTCAAGGAACCATTATAAATATCCTCTATGTCCAGTTCCCTTGCCCTATGCTCTGTTGCAGAAGAATATCTACCTGAGATCAAGGCTATCTTTATCGCTGCAGCTCTAGCCATGGCAACTCCAACACCATCAAAAACCGAAAACTTTTTTAGTTCAATATTATCAGTGCCCTTATAAAAGCTTCCATCAGTCCATACACCATCTACATCAGAGATCAACATCTTTATTTTTTTTATATCTAATTTCAAAGCACTGTATCCCTTATCCTTCTTAATGACATAAGAACTGACTCTAATTCATCAAGAGGCCACTGTGTTGAAGCGTCTGACATTGCATCATTGATATTATCATGGACTTCCATAAATATTCCATTGCAGCCTGCTGCAACCGCAGATCTGGCCAATGTTGGGATCATGGATCGCATACCGCCAGTGGTTTTCCCATCGCCTCCTGGTAGTTGAGCACTATGAGTGGCATCAAAGACAACAGGATAACCAAGTTCTTGCATTATCGGTATGGACCTCATATCTGCAACAAGGTTATTATACCCAAACTGTGTCCCTCGATCTGTGAGCAAGATCTCATCACACCCGTGTTCTTTTAGTTTTGCCACCACATTCTCCATATCCCAAGGTGCTAGAAATTGTCCTTTTTTTACATTGATGGGTTTTGTTGTCTCAGCAGCAGAAATTAAAAGATCTGTCTGTCTACATAAGAAGGCCGGGATCTGGATCACGTCAACAACCTCTGACACAGGTGTGGCTTGTTCAGGTAAATGAATATCTGTTAAAACAGGAACACCTATTTCTGACCTTATTTTTTCAAGAATTTTTAAACCTTCCTCCATCCCTAGACCTCTAAAAGAAGAAATTGATGACCGATTGGCCTTATCAAATGAACTTTTAAAGATCAATCTTATATCAACACGATCAGCGATCTCCTTTATTGCATCAGCCATCTTCAGCGCATGGTCATTACTTTCTATGACGCATGGACCAGCAATAAAGCCCAGATCATCTTGACCAAATGAAACATCTTTTATAGAAACTGTCTTCATTTTAAATCCTTGATTGACGCTCTGATAAATTCTCTAAAGAGTGGGTGTGCTCTATTTACTCGGCTTTTTAATTCTGGATGAAATTGACCTGCAACAAACCACGGGTGATCTTTTATCTCTATCGCCTCAACAACTCCAAGATCTTTATTTACACCTGAGAATACTAGACCATTGTCCTCTAATTTTTTTCTATATCTATTGTTAACCTCATACCTATGACGGTGTCTTTCAGAAATCTTCTTTCTACGATATGCTGCAAAGGTCTTTGTCCCGACCTGCAAATCACAGTCATATGCACCAAGACGCATTGTACCACCTTTAATTTTAATGGCTCTTTGAGATTCCATGAGATCAATGACAGGATATCTGGTCTTCTTATCAAATTCAGTAGAATTTGCACCATCCAAGCCACATACATTTCTTGCAAAATCAATAACCGCGCATTGAAGTCCCAAACATATTCCCAAAAAAGGTACTCTATTCTCGCGCGCATATTTTGATGCAAGAATCTTCCCCTCTCCGCCACGAAAGCCAAATCCAGGTAAGAGCAAAATCCCTTGAACATCTGAAAAAGCGGAGTGAGCAGCCCCTGGGCCTTTGATCTTTTCTGTCTGAACCCACTTTACGTTTACCCTTGCATTATTTTCTACACCAGCATGTACGAAGGACTCCATAACGCTCTTATATGAATCAATGAGTTCGGTATACTTTCCACACATCGCAATTGTGATCTCATGCTGAGGATTTTTATAATGATGAATAAACCTTTTTAAATCATTCAATCTCGGAGTTTTTTCAATCTTTAATCGTTCATTGATCAATTGCCCTGCATTTTGTTCATGCATGGCTAGAGGAACCTCATAGATGCTAGGCACATCTCGCCCCTCTATAACATGGTCTGGTCTAACATTACAAAAAAGTGCGATCTTATCCCTAACGGATTGTTCGATTGGATGCTCCGATCTACATAGTATCATATCTGGAGCGAGTCCAATCTCGCGAAGTTTCATTACTGAATGTTGTGTAGGCTTTGATTTTAATTCACCACTTGCTTTTACAAATGGAAGCAGTGTGACATGTACTATCATATGATTATGATATCCAACCTCTAGGGACAATTGCCTGATCGCCTCCATAAAAGGCAAGCTCTCAATATCTCCTACTGTACCTCCTACCTCGCATATGACGACATCATATTTTTTTCTTGGAGAGTTAAGAGCTTTTATACGATTCTTGATCTCATCTGTAATATGTGGTATGACCTGCACCGTCTCACCCAGATACTCTCCTTTTCTTTCTCGGTCTAGGACGGTGCTATATATTTGACCTGATGTTGCATTGTTATTCTTTGTCATATCAACATCAATGAATCGCTCATAATGACCTAGATCAAGATCGGTCTCAGAGCCATCATCTAGAACAAATACCTCACCATGTTGGTAGGGATTCATTGTACCTGGATCGATATTTAAGTATGGATCTAACTTAAGAATAGTGACCTTGACACCTGCCTGTTTAAGTAGATAGCCTATTGAGGATGCGGCTATTCCTTTTCCCAACCCTGACATCACTCCACCTAGGACAAAAATATATTTAATATCTCTAGTTTTTTTCATTTTCAATATCCTCATCCAAAGCTACACCAGTCGTTTCCATTATCCGAGTTACTTTATCCAAGTCACTTTGAGTATCCACTGAAAAACTATCATATCTCGTTACTGCAGCACGTATGGATATTCCATGATCCAACGCCCTCAATTGTTCCAACTTTGAATCCGTCTCTCTGACAGACGGGCCTAGGCTTGTAAAATGAAATAATGAATCTCGCCTGAATCCATAGAGGCCGATATGTCTATATACACCTCCAATCTCAAGGTCAAAGATATTTCGTTTGAATTCGATTGCATCTTTATTTTCATCAACAATTGCCTTTACCACATTAGGATTCAAAAGGTCACTAACAGTTAGCTTAGAACTGACCACTGTAGAGATATTAACCTCGTCATCCTCAAATGAATCCACAAGAGAGTCTATTACATCTGGCTCAATTAAGGGCTCGTCTCCTTGGATATTGATAATGATCTCAGCCTCTGGTATTTCTTTGACAACCTCAGCTATTCGATCTGTGCCAGAAATATGGTCTGGAGATGTCATCACCATTTCAAAATCAAATTGACCTAGTGCATCTAGGGTCTCCTCAGAGTCAATTGCTAGGATAACCTTTTCTAAATTCTTGGCCTGCATGGACCTTTCCATTACATGAGCGATCATAGGTTTACCATTTAGGTCTGCTAATATCTTTCTAGGCAGACGAGTAGAGGCCAAACGCGCTGGAACGACACCAATATTCATGCTATTATGATTCCATCATTCATTATATTAAATGTTCTCTCGGGGATATCCATACAACCACTTGCTTTTTCTTAAAAGAATGATCAAGGAAAATATTTTATCGATAAACGACATAATGACTACATTGAAATTTAATTGCATAGGCGATACAAGGACAGAATGAACCAA
>CALCSS010000181.1 GCA_937893835.1 uncultured Fidelibacterota bacterium | reverse complement strand
TACAGTCAAATATAACCGAGTCGGAATTCTTGGATGACATGTCTGAGATCAATAATGTTATTAAAAGATCAGGCTATAGTGGTCTAGAGTATAAAGTTTATAAGGTTCAAGACTCCGATGATTCTGAGAATTATCGATATTATTTTGATAGTACTTGGCCGAATGATGAGATCTATGAGGAAGTTCATGATCTACCTGACTACAAAGAATGGAATAAGAAAATGAAAAACAAATACGCTGACCAGATCAGTGAAGAAATTTATAGAAAGGTATACAGAATAAATTAGTAATGTAACTATGCCATCAAATCCCACATTTGTGGGGCAACATCACCTAGCAGTCAGGTAGGCCTGATAAGGAGATAAATATGAAGAAATATATAGAAATTATATTAATTGGACTGATCGTATTTGTTGGATGCGAGGATAAAGATACAGAACCAGAGTTTAGTGAGGTCCCATCAATATTTACCAAAAAAGTACTGATAGAAGAATTTACAGGTTCATGGTGTGGATATTGCCCTGTAGGTGCATTGATAGTGGAAGACCTTATGACTGAGAACGAAAATATCATTGGAGTTGGCGTTCACGTTGATGATGCTATGGAGATAGAACAATCTAATTTTTTAGAGACCACCTATCAAAATAGTAGTTATCCTTCAGGTATGGTGGATAGAACTCCATATGATGGTGCTGTATCTCTGAATGCGGGATATTGGAGCTACTTTGTCAATAATCAATTATTAATAACATCAACGTGCGGGCTGGCAATGAGATCAAAAGTAAGTGGAAATACTGCCACTGTGGAAGTCCATGCCGGTTTCAATACAGAGCTTGATGGGGATTATAGAGTAACGGTATACTTGATCGAAGATGAGGTCACAGGTTCGGGTTATGGATACGATCAGGCGAATTATTATGATTCAGAATCAGAGAGTCCCTTTTATGGCTTGGGAAATCCTATCGTAGGTTACGAACATAATAATACTCTTAGAGCTGTTTTAAGTGAGTCACTGGGTGACCCATTAGATGATTCAGTTCTTATAGCAGGTGGAGAGTATGTTGAGGTCTACACCGCAGACATATCATCCTTTGAAAAGAAAAATTTACATGCAGTTGCATTTATACATCATGTTGGATCAACTTTTACAGAACATGAAATATTAAATGTGCAGAAGGTCAGTGTTACCGGTTTCCAAGACTGGGATTAAATAATACAAAAAATCATTCTAGGAAGATCAATGAAAGATTCTATGAGTATCCTTTGCCAGAGGCAATTATTAATGCATTTGGGAATTCTACCTGATCATTCCATAATAGTAGAGTTTTTATTCATCATATAATGAGAATATTTTGTAATGGATAAGGTCACAAGATTATTTTTTATTCTTACATTATTTTTTAGCGGGTGTAATAAACAGGATGGTGATAAGGCCCTCGCAGATCTATCTGAGATTCCTCAATTAAAAATATACCCTTGCGATGATGACAGTATGATGATCTCGATGGATGCAAAAAATGCATTAATGGAAGCGGGTATGACCCAATGTATGATGCCGTTTGGGGTCTTGGTCAGTGCGGACCAGAATATGCCAAGGTCTTATCTGGAAATGGCTGGCAAGATATTAGCGGAAATGCTTGACCAAGATCTAGATGGTGTGATGGATGATAGCTCATTGTTCCCCTATGTCTCAAATTGGCGTTCTGGATGGCTTGCAATGCCCACAAATCATGATCAATGGGAAACACAACAATTACCTCATCTGTATAATGAACTAGGATATGATATAATAATACCAAGTTGGTGGATGGGCACTAATGCCTCTGAGCCAAATGAGCATTCAGTCGCTGTCATGGTTGAAGAGATCACCCACTTTTTGACACAATTTGGTTATGGTCCACGCTATCCAGATCAATTTGGAGTGGAGAATTGGTCATCTATTATTGCCCAAGAGACCCTGAATGCGCAATGTGAGTGGTGGCAGCATCCTGAAAATGATTGTCCAAATAGTCCTGCCCAATCGAATGGGGATTGCTCTGACCCAAACTGTGATGTGGTTGAGTTCTATCAACAGGTGCTGATCCTTCGTGCGGGAATGCAACCTGGTTGGTTTGGAATAAATTTTCCTTCTTCATCCGCTGTACTGGAAGGATTATTGAGTGATGAGATTAAGGAGCTTATGGATGACACGGTCTATCATCAATTAAAAAGTCCGCTAACCTTTAACTATCCTATCACTGAATAAGCTTTTTTGTATTGGTAAGAGATCATTTTTATAGGAAGACAGGTAGTATTCAGTATTTTCTATTCATCAGTCATTATAAAAGGCATTTATATTGAGATATTACGACATAAAGGCTCCATATGCTCAAGGACTTATAGAGGTTAACGGGTTTAGAGAACATCCAGTACAAAGATTCCCACAAAAGTATAAAGGATCTCTTAGAAAAGAGGTCTGGGAATTGTCTGAGAATTCAGCAGGTGTCAGCATATCATTCATAAGTGACACATCTGAGTTGCTTGTGAGATGGTCATTGAAACATGACCTCAAAATGCACCATATGACCGATGTTGGTATAAAGGGTGTTGATCTATATCAAAAAAAGAATGACACCTGGTCTTATTTGGCAACTGGCCTACCAACAGGAATGGACAATGAACAATTTCTTTTGAAGGGATTACCAAAGGGATCAAGACAATATCGCCTCCACCTACCTCTGTATGATACAGTCACAAATATTCAAATTGGTTTAGACGATGATTCAAGATTTGATAGTATCAGAGATAAGAACCGACCCATGGTCTTTTATGGTACAAGCTTAACCCAGGGAGGATGTGTCTCTAGGCCTGGCCTGGCATATACTAACATCATAGCAAGAGAATTAGACCATGAGTGCATCAATCTTGGATTTAGCGGAAATGGTCATCTAGAGACCTCTGTTGCGCAGATATTAGCAGAGATTGATGCAAAAATATATGTGATCGAGTGTATGGCCAATATTGATAGAGATATTGTCAATAAGAATACGATGCCATTAATTAAAACGATTCGCAATAATGCGAATGATCAAAACGCTCACATTATATTCATTGAACAATGTGTCACTGATCTGGATTCTCCATATCAAGACCTTATTGACTCTGTCATTGAGAAAAATAACGAGCTAAATAAACAAGTAACCAAGGCCATCAATGAGGGTCATGAAAACATTCATATGATCAAACAAATTGGCTGTGTTGATGGAGACACTGAGGCGACTGTTGATGGGATCCACTTCAATGACCTAGGGTCTCAGAGATATGCCAGGCATTTTATTAAAAGCATTGATGATTTAAATATTATTTAAAATATATAAATTAGATGATCGATGCTGGATCTTATTTCAATAACCAACAAAGAGGAAAAATAATGAATTTCAAAAAGATTGGAATTGCTGCAGTCTCAGGGTTTGTCGCAATGGCTGTGGCCTCAGGCATTCCCCTCATGCTATTTTATGAACCTACTCTTGCATCTTTGCATGAAAAATTCCCTACAATAGTCAATGCCCCGCCGGATATGGTTCCAGCCATGATCGGTGGTATAGTGTGGATGTTTGTGATGGTAATAATTTTTGATAAAATGGGTACAATTGGTATCAAGGATGGAGCCCTCACAGGAGCATGGATCGGTGCTGCGAAATGGTTCTTCTTCAATATGCAAATGTTAGCCATGATACCGCCCATATTTCCTATGGACTATATTATGATAGATGTGCCACTTAGTGCATTGTCATATGCGGCCGCTGGTGCTGCCATTGGCTGGGCGCTGGAACGCTTTTAACACCTACCTCAACTATATTTGGACAAAAATCCCCACTATCGTGGGGTTTTTTGTATCAATGATGATGAGTAGACTTGAATATGATTAAACCCATGTCATTAATTCTATTGATCGGTCTGATCATTGTGGCATTCTCTGATCTTGGAATGTATGGAGATGAAGAGATCCATAAGGATAACGAGATAATCATGGACCCAAATTTAGAGTATGAGGAATACACTCCAAATTCATCTGACATGATCATCTCTCGAGCAGAATATCAAAATAAATTATATGGATTTTGGCTAGGTCAATCTATAGCCAATTGGACAGGTAAGGTCACTGAGATGGACAAGATCGGGAACATCGGTGACATTAAGACTGGCGAATTTTATACAATGGAAGACTGGGGCGAACCAGATCAGCCCAATATCTGGAGCAATGGTGAGCCGAGTGACCTATCACCTATCATTGACTATGTACTGGTGGATGAGGGTGGAATATGGGGCTCTGATGATGATACTGATATTGAATATATGTACCAATATCTACACTATGTGAACAAGGCCAGCGTTTTAAGTGCTGACCAAATAAGAGATGGCTGGATAAAACATATTAAAAAAGAAGAAGAAAACTATCTCTGGGTCTCTAACCAGACTGCATTTGATCTCATGTATGATGGCCTCAAGCCACCCGCAACAAGTTCACCTGATAATAATCCTCACTATGAGATGATAGACGCGCAGCTTACCACAGAAATATTTGGGTTATTCTCACCTGGTAGACCTGACGTTGCTCTAGGCCTATCCCATCTGCCTATTCGGACAACAGCAAGACTGAACTCGGAGTGGATAGCTGAGTTTTATGTGATAATGTATTCTCTAGCGTCTTACGAAAATGGAGATATGAACATCCAAGATAAGATCCTATGGATGTCAAAACAGGCAAGGAAGCGACTACCTGATGATTCGTACTCTGCCAAGATGTTTGATTTTGTGGAGAAAAACCATTTGCAAAATATCCCTTGGGAGAAAACCAGGGACATGGTATATCATCGATATCAGGTCATGGAGGAAGATGGCTATGATATCACCTCAAGGAACCTGCATTGCAATGGCTGTTTTGCAGCGGGAATTAATTTTGCCTCTAGTATGATCAGTCTATTATATGGTGAAGGTGATATCCAAAAGACAATAAAGATCGGAACTCTGTGTGGATGGGATTCTGATAATCCCACATCTACCTGGGGTGGATTGATTGGATTCATGATAGGGAAAGTGGGTATTGAACGTGCATTTGGAAGAAAATTCAGCGATCATTACAATATCCATAGAACAAGGATCGGTTTTCCAAATAATGGTCTGGATACATTTTACAATATGTCAAAAATGGGCATATACGTGGTTGACCGTATAGTTCAGGAACGAATGGGAGGAGGTATAGACCTGGATAAAGGAGTGTGGTATGCGCCTGATGTAGGCATTGACATTATCCCAGGTCTACAGGCAG
>CALCSS010000180.1 GCA_937893835.1 uncultured Fidelibacterota bacterium | reverse complement strand
AGACCTTTGATTGCACTGGCTATGACAGATCGATCTGGGGTGATTCCGTCAAGGTCCAGTCTACCACATACCTCTACCCTGTCTGCATTCCTTTTCTCGGCACATATCGCTTGGCCAAGAGTCTCAACACATGCCTCCAATATGATAGTTAAGTACTCCTCATCTATTCATATACAAATTCAATGGTCTCTTTGAGCTCATCATGTAGACTTCCGCTGACGGGACATGTCCTTGCAGCACGCTCTAATTTTCCCCGTTCTATATCGTTCAATGGACCCTTGAATATTAATCTTACCTTTATCTCACCGATCCTTCTTGGGCTCTTGGACATGATCTTTTCTACCTCTGCTGTAGCATCTTCAATATCAATCCCATCTCTTTTGGCAACGATCCCCATGATCGTCAACATACATGACCCCAGCGCCGTTGCGACCAGATCCGTAGGAGAAAACGCCTCTCCCTTTCCTTGGTTGTCAACAGGGGCATCTGTAACGATCGCACTCCCAGAGCCTAGGTGTACTGCCTCTGTCCTAAGGTCACCCTTATATTTTACTTTAGATATCATATTCCACCTCCTTGATTGATTGTTATGTCACTCACTCCGATTCATAGGTTATTGGGGTCACACAGGTCATCTTTTGGTCCATCCAGACATCCAACGAATCTCTCATTCCCATTGGAATCTCTCAAAAAGGCATATTTGATATTGAAGGAGTATTGCCCCATGATACTCTTTGCCTCATGAAGATCCTTTGACATCCGAAGTGCCTGTGTAGGAATATTTGAATTATGAGAAAAATAATAGATTGCGGTCATTTGTCCTTGAGAGTGGTCCAATGATGACGCATGGAATTCTACATCTTCGCTTGATACATAATCATATAGATAGAACGCGCTGACCCTGTCCTGGTCATTGCTAATGAATCCGCCGCCATTGATGATGCCATCCTTATTGCAACTGGGAATAATTATCATGACCATCACCGACATAATGATCCTTTTGTCCATATTCATCACCAAACGTGACCGTTTGAAATGACCCCTCTCTTGATCATGGATACAATATATAGATGAGCAAGTATCTATAGAGGATCATTCTTCCTCCTCTCTTTCCTTTCGGTGCTGCTCTGCCTCACGGACTATCTGATTTGCCATGGCCTCAGCAACCTCATCACTTATTTGAGGACGTTTATCCTCATTGTCATCGCCAAATTCATTTTTGATATATTTTTTGTAAACCAAAATAGCTGTCTCAGCAAATATGCCAATGCCCACGAAAGCACCAATGGGTATCGCTCCAGTGAACCTCATATATATGAATGCAGCACCAATAATATTGACCACAACACATAAGAGGATCGTATTCATTGTGCTTAATCTATGGAACCATCTTTCCATTTTAGAATGGCGTTATATTTAATTGGTAGTCTGAGACAACAGTATCATTCCCCTAGTAGTGTGGGGAATGATACTGCGAAAGGTTATCAAGATTATATCTTGTTTTCCTTAGAGGAAGTTTTCTTTTTATCCAACAGAGAGACTGTGTAAGATGTTTCTTTGCTCAAGCCCTCAACAATTTTCTTCTCCATTGTTTTTTTATCATCATAGACGACTGTGGCAATTCCCTTTTCAAAGTCCACAGAGCATTCTTTGACACCTTTGAGATTCTGCACAACCGAACTGACCTTTCCCGCACATGAGTAACTGCATTGCATCCCATCAACCTTGATCTGGGTTGTATTGTCCTCTGCCAATAATATTGATAATAAAAATGTTGATATAATGATCACGTATTTCATGATTTTCTCCCTTTTACTTATCATTATTGTAATACCTAACATGTATCATATTGAAATAGAATTTTTTGTGAAATACGACCTAAAGACAATTCTGCCAATGAAAAAACCAGAAAAATTGAATATGATGTCAAAACCCTTGTTTGCCCAGCTCTCCCTTGCCCAATCTTGTGCAACAAATAGTTCGATGACCTCCCAAAGCACAGAGATAATTAGCACATGTACCATATTAATGAAACCCAATAGTGATAACAGTGAGTATTCTATAAAATGAATTAGACTATAGTAGTTGATGGGTTCACTCATGATATTGCTGGGATGTATGTATTCTATGTCCATGCACTATATTAATTTGAACATTATTAATGTATTACTTTAATATTTGTTTTATATATTTCCATATCATGGAACATATATGGCCATAG
>CALCSS010000179.1 GCA_937893835.1 uncultured Fidelibacterota bacterium | reverse complement strand
ATATAATTGAATGAATTTATTCCTATCCTCCTCTGGCAAAAATGCGTAATAAATCCTTCCTTGGTCTGATATTTTTCTTTCATATTCGCCATTCCCATTGTGCTGAAAAACAACCTGATAACGATTTGAATCAGCACTCATATATGAAGGGTCATATTCATATACGCCATTATTGAGAATATAGTCTCCGTCTTCATTGATAATGGCTGTGGACACAATAATTGAGCCATTAGATATCGATGCAAGCGAATCAAAGTATTCATCATTCAAGTCCTGCTCCTGGTATCTATCATCTTCATTATATAGGCCTATATCAATGAGACCATTTTCACCTAATTTCTTTTTAAAGTGTCCTCCGATGAAAGCCTTCTGATATTGATAATCTGAATATTGATATTCGAAAGCAAGGTCTGAATCAAAGTCAATCATGACACGTGGTGTAAAAGTCACTTCTGCAGTTGAATAATCAATGATGTAATCATAGTTTGTTCCTCGAATCAATTCTTTTCCATTGACCCAGACCTTTTCTGTCCCAGCCAATACAACTACATCACGATCACCATCATTTCCTAATAACTGGTACGGACCTTGATCACCATCTCTACCCTTTATCTCTAAATACTTATAATTGCCTTTTGATTTAGCATAAACCGTAGAACCACTAAGACCGGTATAGTCAAAGTTATTGTTCAGGCCAATTAATTTTCTTTTGATATTGTGATTTTCATAGAGTATATCTCCTGCATTTAATTTGAAATTGTCATGTGTGATCATAAAATGCACATTATCCAGATCATCTAATTCTCGAGTGGTGCCTTCAGGCTGAATTGGAAAATCTTGATCTGTCAATATTCCGCTAATACTAACACCTTCAGATATCTTTCCATTTATCTGCATTTGAAGGCCCCCTGTAAAGTCAGATCCACCCATTGGTGATACTTGTATTTGGCGATATAAGCTACCCGATGAAAACACGTTTGAATTATTATTAATCGTCTTTCCTTTATTCACTTGTTGAATGGAATCATTCACCTCCTTTTTAGGAGACAGTATTGGAAGTGTTTTCCATTTCGGTCCTAGAGTGAGTGGAAGTCCATTTTTCAAGTAATCATAACTAATCACTATTTTTTGAGAGTTAAGGGTATCTGCAAATAATAGTTCGCCAATAATAGGACGCACATCAAGAGGTATGACCGTTGAATTTTGGCCAACCAATTTTAAAGAAGATTCAATGATAAATTGATTATCCAATTTGATCACATTTGAATCTCCAGAATAAAATAAAGTATCTATCGCACTCGTGACCTGGGCATAGGTCCTAAGTGTAATCATAAACAGGACAATGATTAACCTTTTATCATTCAACATCTAAGATCAGTATATGGTCTTGTGCAAGCACGGCGATTGACCTATTCATTGATTCTACGTCTAAGATAGGCACACTTGATGAAGGAATTGAATACCGGATACCTGTTTTCATTGAGACCACTATTCCATCACTATTGAATATAAACCAATCATCTTTTAGGCAAATAATATATTTGGGATTATCTAATTCACATGGAGATGCTAGTTTAATCTTTCCATTTTTGCTGAAAACATAAATTGTACCACTACATGATAGGAGTGCGAGGTCACCATCCTCATTTGATGCCATGTCAACAAAACAATTACTTGGTAGTCGCTCTTTCGAAATATCTATGAATGGAATTAAATTAATTTTCGATCTCTCAAACGAGAAAATCGTATTATATGTCTGTGAGTAAAGATACATTACACCCCAAGAACTAATGGCTGCCAGTTCCGGGTATAATCTAGGTTCGATCTGGATCATTTGATTGGAATTCAATCTATGATCAAAGTGGAGTATCTTATTTTCTAATCTATCTACCACTCGAATCCCCTCAGGTGCGACTCCCATCCAAATAAACTGACCATAAACAGAGTTCTCTCCCATTCCAGTTGGAAAACTCAGTCTACCAGATGGGTCTATATCAATTAATTGATTTTTTACCTCATCAAGTAATAAGAATCGATTACCAATAGACCAATTGAACTTTGTTAGCTTAAGACCTAAGGAGGATATGTCTTCGGGAAACGGGCGATATTCTTTAATCTCAAATTCTACTGATTGGCCCCAAATAAAGTAAAAACAGAAAATTATTCTGAGGAAATATTTACGCAGTATCAGTTTTACCATTAGAGATTGGGTTCATTAAAAGGTATGATCCAATACAAATCATTAACAAAGATAGAACCTGAGCGCCAGAGAATATATCAAATAGATATTTTTCATTTGTACGTAAGAATTCAATAAAGAATCTCTCTGTTCCAGCAAAAATAAGATATTGAAAAAATAGACTCCCTGGGACAATTACATTTTGTCTTTTTGACCATAGTAAAAAGAATAATGCACCACAGATCAGTGTCTCATATGCTTGTGTTGGGTGTACCTTGATTACGCCTG
>CALCSS010000178.1 GCA_937893835.1 uncultured Fidelibacterota bacterium | reverse complement strand
ATTCCATGTTTGGTTTTCAAAGGATCTGGGATTTTATATGGGCAGCAGGCGACATGAGGGCAAGAGGGTTTCTTTTGGGTGGAACCGCAGGCAGAACGACCTTAAACGGAGAGGGCCTACAACACCAGGACGGACACAGCCACCTCGCTGCCGCAGCAACGCCAAACATCAAGGCCTACGACCTGGCCTATGCATATGAGATAGCTATTGTTATTCAAAGAGGAATGGTGGAAATGGTCGAAAAGAACAAGGATGTCATTTACTACCTCACGCTCGAAAACGAAAACTACAAACACCCAAAAAAACCAGACGGGATAGACAGCGATGTGATAAAAGGGCTATACAAGGTTCGGGGAACAAAAAGACCCAAGATAAGATTACTTGGAAGTGGGCCACTAATGAGAGAGGCCTTGGCCGCCGCTGAATTACTGAAAGACGACTGGGGAATAGAACCGGGAATTTGGAACGTTACTAGTTTTAGCGAGCTTCGTAGAGACGCAGAAGAGACAGAGAGATGGAATCTAATTCATCCAGAGGAAGACCCCAGAAGGTCACACTTGGAAAAACGCCTTAGTAAGAATGAGGTGCCAACCGTGGCTGTGTCCGATTATGTTAAAATGGTTTCTGAACAGATAGGGCCCTATGTTCCAGGCCCTTATTATTGTTTGGGTACGGACGGCTTTGGACGCAGTGACACCCGAGAAGAACTAAGAAGTTTCTTTGAGATTGATAGATATTATATTGTCTTGATGTCCATCAAGGCGCTTACAATTGCGGGGGAAATAGAAAGAGATTTAGTAGAGAAAGCCATGAAGAAATACAAACTAGACCCAGATAAACCAAGCCCCATAAAAGTTTAAGGATATCGAATGATAAAAGAGATCACACTACCAGACCTCGGTGAGGGAATAGACTCGGCGGTCATAAGTGAGGTGCCTGTCACCAAAGGAGGTCGAGTTACCAAGGGAGGAGTGTTGGTTGTGTTGGAGTCTGACAAGGCATCTATGGAGATACCCTCAGATTATAGCGGGGAAATCTCTGAGGTGTTGGTCAAGGAGGGAGACAAGGTGTCCACTGGCGACCTATTGTTCAAGATAGAGACTGAAGACAAAATAGACACGGAACCCAAGGAGGTTGTTGATGAAAAAAACTCATTAGAAAAGCCAGAAAAAGAGCCAAAACCCAAACCGGAACCAAGGAAAGAACAAAATTCGTTGAGGGGTGGTGACAATGTATTTGCCTCTCCTGGTGTTCGAAGATTAGCAAGAGAGTTGAACATTGACCTCGGTCTAATATTGGGGTCAGGGGCAAAAGGTAGAATAACCAAAGAAGACCTCCATGGGCATATTAGGCTGAAAATGCAAACAGGTTCCACGCAGGTTAATCCACCCAAAAGACCAATTGATTTTTCACAGTGGGGCGATGTTGAGCTTCAAAAATTAACAAAGATTAACAAAATTACTGGAAAACGCTTACAAGCAGCTTGGCAAGAAATTCCTCATGTGACACAGTGCAATACCGCAGACATAACAGACCTAGAAATTTTTAGAAAAGAACTAAAAGAAGAAGGTAGGCAGGCGGGAACCAAGGTGACGTTTCTACCTTTTTTAATGAGGGCAGTCACTTTTGTATTAAAGGAAATACCCAGGTTTAATAGTTCTCTTGATGAAAACGAAGAAAACCTGGTCGTTAAGGATTATTTTCATATTGGTGTGGCTGTTGACACACCCTCTGGCCTAATGGTACCATCTGTGCGAGACGTAGATAAAAAGACCATCTTAGACCTATCAAAAGAGTTGATGGATATTAGTGAGCGAGCTAGAAATAAAAAACTGAGGCCAGACGAGCTTAAGGGGAGCTCGTTCACAATATCAAGCCTTGGTGGAATTGGTGGAACTGGCTTCTCTCCAATAGTAAATCCACCAGAGGTTGCCATTCTTGGTGTTTCAAAAAGCGAATGGAAACCAGTTTACAACAAAGACAACAAAGATTTTGTACCTCGTTATATTTTACCTTTTTCATTATCATATGACCACCGAGTGGTTGATGGTGCCTCTGGTGCCGTGTTTGTTGAGAGGTTGTCTGCCATCTTGGGTGACCCCGAACTCTTCAAGGAATAGAATATGTCCAAAAAAGAACACGTGGATATTGTTGTTATTGGTTCAGGCCCGGGTGGCTATGCTGCTGCATTTAGAGCAGCAGACCTTGGAAAGAAGGTTCTAATGGTTGATAGAGACGCTGACCTTGGCGGTGTTTGTCTAAATCGCGGCTGTATTCCCTCAAAAGCATTATTACATATTTCGAAAGTGATGAATGAGGTAGATCACCTGTCAAACATTGGAGTGTCTTTTTCCGGTCCTACGATCGATCTGGAATCCATCAGGGCCTATAAAGAAAAAATCGTTTCTAAATTAAGTGGAGGCATATCGCAACTTGCAAAGGCTCGCAATGTCACAACTCTTTGTGGAGTCGCCACGTTTGAATCAAACACACAACTATCTGTAAAGACCCAATCTGGTGACACCAAAGTTTCATTTGATAAATGTATAATTGCAGCAGGGTCGACATCGTCAATGATACAAGGTGCCCCAAAAGACCACCCATCAATACTCACATCAAGAACGGCACTTGAATTGAACGATGTACCCGAAACGCTTTTGGTGATTGGTGGCGGTGTCATTGGGTTGGAGCTGGGCCAGGTATACGCATCGCTTGGGTCCAGGGTTTCGGTTGTAGAGTTTTTACCGGGGCTTATTCCTGGTGCGGATGATGATATTATTAAACCACTTCAAAGGCACCTAAGTAAACAATTTGAATCCATTATGTTATCATCAAAGGTTGTAAGTGTTTCACCCAAAGAGAATAACGACCTCGAGGTTATCATTGATACCAAAGACGAGAAAAAAGAAATGACCTTTAACAAGGTTTTGGTTTCTGTTGGAAGAAGTCCAAATTGTGCCCTATTGAATCTCGAATCAACAGATATTAAACTAGATAGTGATGGGTTTATAATAGTTGATGAGTATCAGAAAACCTCGGTTAAAAATATTTTTGCTATAGGCGATATAGTTGGAAACCCAATGTTGGCACATAAGGCAACTCACGAGGGAAAGGTTGCGGCAGAGGTAGCATCTGGTCATCCAGCAGCAATGGATGCAAGGGCCATACCAAGCGTTGTATACACAGATCCTGAGGTGGCGTGGGTCGGGTTGACCGAGTCTGAAGCCAAGTCAGGTGGTGTACCATATGAAAAAGGAGAGTTTCCATGGGCAGCAAGTGGAAAAGCACTGATCATCAATGCGGGCCAAGGAAAAACCAAGGTCTTATTTGACCCAGAAACAAAACAGGTCTTGGGTGCGGCAATAGTGGGTCCATCTGCGGGTGACCTAATATCGGAAGCCTGTTTGGCAATAGAAATGGGGTCAGATGTTGACGACATAGGACTTACTATACACCCACATCCAACCCTTGGAGAGACCTTTTTAGCTGCATCAGAGGTATATTCGGGGACCATTACAGATTTATATATTCCACCAAAGGGAGGAAAGTAACATGATTCGTTTATTTTTTTTGTTTGCCCTTGTGACCACATTTGTTTTTGGTCAGGATACAAATCCTGGTCAGTCCCCAGTCCCAGGTGCGGCACCAGGAAAAACACCAGCGCCCCCAAAGAAGAAAACAATGGAAGAAGCGCTAAAGAACACAAAGGAAATACCTGGTCTTATCACAATGTATCAAGATACAACCAATGGAAAACTTTTTATGTTGGTCAATGATGATCAGTTGAACATAGAATATATTCACTTTGTACACAGTCTTAATGGGCAGATGAGTGCCGGAGTCTTTAAGGGTGGATATGGTGGAGCGAAGATCATTAAGCTAAAACGATATTTTAATCGAGTTGAGTTTGAGGTACAGAACAACTCAATGTACTTTGATCCAAAAAACCCCCTCCATCGCTCATCCGATGCAAATGTCAGCACGGCCATTCTTGCATCTTCGTATATAGTGGCCGAAAAAGACGGAGGAACCCTGATTGGTGTCGATAACATTTTTCTAACTGAAGCCCTATACCAGATCACCAGAGGGTTTATACCTGGGGGAGCAAACAAAAACCCATTTAAACTAGGAAGACTGGCAAAAGAAAGAACAAAATACGCGTCCATTAAAAACTATCCTGATAATACAGACTTGGTTGTACAGTATGTGTATAGCAACCCAACACCCACCAATTGGGGGTCGGACGATGGCCTGACCGACGCACGTTCTGTGAACGTGACACTTCAACACAGCCTGATACAAATACCAGACAATCAATATATCCCAAGATATGAAGACCCAAGGGTTGGATATTTCACAACACAGGTTACCGATATGACCTCTGCAGATGATGCAACCCCCTATCGAGACATGATACACCGTTGGCACCTTGAAAAAAAGAACCCAGACCAAGCTAGGTCTGAGGTTGTAAAACCCATTGTGTGGTGGATCGAGAACACAACACCACACGAATTCAGAGACGCCATAAAAGAAGGTGTCTTATCATGGAACAAGGCCTTCGAAAATGCTGGCCTCATTAATGCGATCGATGTTCAGGTTCAGCCCGACGATGCGGATTGGGACGCAGGCGATATACGCTACAATGTTTTAAGGTGGACCTCTTCACCCAGTCCACCATTTGGAGGCTATGGTCCCAGTTTTGTCAATCCAAGGACCGGAGAGATCTTAGGTGCTGATATTATGTTGGAGTACGTTTATTTTACCAACAGAGTTAAATATGAAAAGATATTTGACACTTTTAATTCAGATATGGACAATGGTAAGGCTTGCCACATGGGCGAGATAATGCAACTTGGAAACATGTTTGGCTCTATTGCAACTAGCTCTATAAGCGACTATTCACAACTAGAACAACACAGGATCATATATGAAAGCCTGGTCAGATTGACCCTTCATGAAGTTGGGCACACCCTTGGCCTTAGTCATAATTTTTATTCTAGCCAACTACATTCACTTACCAACATACATGATAGACACATAACCGAACCCATAGGGTTAACTTCTTCTGTCATGGACTACAACTCAGCCAATGTTGGTCCAGACTCAAAACATCACGGACAATTCTATACTACCACACCTGGTCCATATGACCTCTGGGCAATAGAATATGGATATGCTAGACCTCTTAATAATCCAGAAGACGAAAAGAAAAGGATCTTGGACCTATTGGGCAAGTCTACAAAAAACGAATATGGATATGGAAACGATGCAGACGATATGCGTAGCTCAGGAAAAGGTATTGACCCGAGAATAATGATTGGTGACCTAAGTGATGACGCTGTGGGATATGCACATCAAAGGATGGACATCATCAGATCAATATATCCAAAATTATTAGAAAAATTTGAAATCCCCGGTGAGTCCTACCATGGTTTTCGCAGTGCCTTCTCAATATTGAACGGTGAGTATGCAACCTGCACCAGGGTCATCTCTCGATATATAGGAGGTGTCTATATGGATAGATCAATGGTGGGGCAAGAAGGAAAAGAAAACCCCTTTGTTCCCGTTCCAAAGGATGAACAAAAATGGGCCATGACCTTATTGGGTAAGTATGTTTTTTCGCCAGAGGCGTTTGATGTGCCGGAAAAAATATACAGCCACCTTCAGTGGGAGAGAAGAGGGTGGAGTGGAACCAGAGACCCAAAGATACACGACATGATGTTAGGAATACAAAAGAAGTTGTTTGACCAACTTCTTCACATGAATGTGTTAAAAAGAATATCCGATACAGAGCTTTATGGCAATCGTTATGGGTTAAGTGAAATGATGAACGACCTAACAACCGCATGTTTTTCTGCAGATGCTGGGGCCAATGTAAAGACCATGAGAATGAACCTCCAGACCGAATACACCAAACGTCTCATCTCACTAGTTCACAACAAGGGAAAGATGAAATATGATCATATATCAGTATCGCTTGCATTTGAAAATCTTAATAAAATTAAAAAGTATGCATCCAAGGTCAAGAGTGTTAACGAGGCAACAAAGGCCCACCGAAAACACATTGTATATATAATAGACAAGGCCCTTGAAACATAATTAAACATGAAGGAACACCATGATAAAAAAACATATTTGGTTTCTACTGCTCTTTATTTTCGCATGTGAGCCCAGTGAAACATTGAAACATCCACTAGACAAATCACAAGTTCGAACACTTGTGCTCGAAAACGAACTAAGGGTCTATCTACTATCGGATCCGAAGTTTAATCTTTCTGCTGCATCGGTAGCCGTTCAAGTTGGCTCTCTAGACAATCCAGACGATAGGCAGGGTCTGGCCCACTTCTTGGAACACATGTTATTTCTTGGGACAGAAAAGTATCCAGACGTGGATGAATATAGTTCCTACTTGAGGAATAATGGAGGGTATTCAAACGCCTACACCGCCAGCGACCTTACAAATTATCAATTTCAGGTTCTTCCAGACGCCTTTGAGGGCGCCCTAGATAGGTTTTCACAATTTTTCATCAGCCCTCTTTTCACAGAAGAATACACCTCCAGAGAGGTGAATGCCGTTAACTCAGAGCATCAAAAAAATATTATGAATGACAACTGGAGAAGGTTTAGGCTTGCTGGAATATTTGCAAAAGAGGGTCACCCAGAGCAAAAGTTTGGCACAGGAAACCTCGAGACCCTTGGTGATATAGACAGGACTGAACTTATTGAATTTTATAATAAGTATTATAGCTCAAACAGAATGGGGGTTGCCCTATTGAGCACGCACTCCTTGGATGATATGGAGGCCTGGGCGCGGAAATACTTTTCAACTATCAAGAACCACAAAAAAGAAGTAAACCAATACGACCCGAACCCCTATGATAAGAAAGAGACATTTAGATTGGTAAAGGTTGACCCAGTAAAAGACATAAGAGACTTGGTCATGATGTTTCCGCTTCCTGGAACCAGATACCTATACGACAGTAAACCAGATCGTCAGTTTGGTTTTGTGTTGGGACATGAGGGGTCTGGAAGTCTTCTTTCATATTTAAAAGATAAAGGTTGGGCCATCTCTCTAGGGGCCGGGGCTGGATCTCAAAACAATGACTACGGTGCTGCGTCCATTACCGTAGGACTCACAGAAGATGGCTTGGATAATTATATGGAAGTTGTCAGGGTCACCATGGACTATGTCGAACTGATGAAAAAATCCGGACACCCAAAGCATGTTTTTGATGAATTGAAGACAATGGCCTCCTTGAACGAAATATACGCCAGTAAGGGTGAGGGAATGTGGAGGGCTACGCAATTAGCAAATGAGGTAATGATGTACCCCCTTGAAGATGCGGGCAGAATAAACTATATCTACTCAGACAACTCATCTAAAACATATGAAGATCTGCTTTCACACATCACACCAGACAACATGCTTACAATGTTAATAGCAAAAGACGTTGATACCGATGAGGTAGAACATTTTTACCAGGCCCCATACTCCTACCATGAAGATGATGGGTTTTATAAGGACCTTATAACAACAAGAGAACATTCAGAGTTGACCATACCAGAGTTAAATCCATTTATCCCCAAAAAAGCCTCTGTTCCAAAAAGAAAGTTAGATGACTCAATTCTTCCCAAAGAGATTGAATCTGGAAATGGAACAAGTCTATATTTTGGACAAGACCATGAATTCCTTCGACCAAAAGGAAGCATAGGGCTTAAAATATTGTTCCCAAAAGAAAAAATGAGCGTGGAACACAGGGTGTATTCAAAAATATACTCAGCATGCGTCAACGAATCACTTAATGAATTAAGCTACCCAGCCAAACAGGCCGGATTGAATTATTCTATCAAAGAAGGATACGAGGGAATCTTTGTTGGTGTTAATGGATATAAGGAATCCGCTCTCAAGCTATATGAGATGATGTTAGAACACATGACAGAGTTTTCAATTACAGATATGAAATTTGAGGCCATCAAGGATAAAATTGTAAGGGATTATGAGAATTTTTCATTATCTGATGCTCACATACAAACAAGAGAATTGGGACCTGATTTATTCTATAGGTATAAGTATACCTGGAAAGAGGCCCTTCCAATAGCCAAGGAAGCAACCCTTGAAAAGGTCAAGAGATACAGCACATCAATCTATGATAAAACCTACTTGGAGGCGATGGTCTATGGTGATTTTATAAGGCAGGACAGTAAAAGGGTCTTAGGTCTATTTAAGAAAAAGACAGGCACAAAACCCATAACAAGAGAAGAAGCATTTGACATAGATTATTTAAACATATCAGAACCAGAGACCATACAGTATACAGATCAACTTCAAGTTAACAATTCATGTTTTTATAGGAAATATGAGATTGGAAAAGACTCACCAAAGCTCAGGGCCACATCAATACTGATCAGCAAAGCACTGGAGCAACCTTTTTATACTGAAATGAGAACAAACCAGCAACTTGGATATATAGTATGGTCATTTCCAAGAAACTATGATGAGACCTTTTATTTGAACTTTGTTATTCAATCAGGTGTTTATCCAGCAGATGAACTTAACAAAAGAGCGGACCAGTTTATCTCTGGGGGTCCAGGCATCATACGGGATCTGGAGGATGATACCTTTCAACAGTTGATTGATTCTTCAATTGAGGAACTAGAGCGAAAACCTATGAGCATTTCAGAAAGGGCAACAAAATATAAAACCCTGATATTCGAACACGGTGGAGATTTTGAGCGGAATAAAAAAACCATTGAGGCCTTAAAGGTCGCAAAAAAGGAAGGCATTGCAGATCACCTGGAGATGATGATATCAAAAGACACTAGAAAAATGGTCAACATCCTTGGCTTTGCTGAGAATCACAAGAACGGATCTGGTATTGAAAGTTCCTTTTCAGACCTAGGTGAGTGGAAGTCAACAAGGATTTACGAATAGATTAAAATGCCGCACAGGGTTATTCTCATAGCGGCAGTCACGGTTGATGGTTTTGTTGCCAGACACAGTCTTGAGAGAACAAAATGGTCGAAAGACCTACGCCTTTTTAAAGAGCAGACCATGGGTTGGCCCATTATAATGGGTTCAAACACCCATAAAACCATTTCAGGGGAGCTTGGGGGTAGGGAGGTCATCGTTGTTCATAGAAACGATGACCCAAAGATAATCATTGAAGGTATCTCTGGAGACCAGTGTTTTGTCATAGGGGGCGGAAAGACCTACCACCGGTTTAGAAAGCAACTTACCCATATTTACGTAACACCACACCCCCTTATCTTTGGACATGGGATTCCCCTTTTTGATGGAAAAGAAAAAGAACCCATAAGTCTGAAATTTAATAAATTGGTTGAGGTTGATAGAGCATCTGGAATATTTCAATA
>CALCSS010000177.1 GCA_937893835.1 uncultured Fidelibacterota bacterium | reverse complement strand
ATGGGAATCATAATTCTGTTCACTTCGAATCATCACCCCATTGCGTTTGAAGCCTTTCATTCGACACTCGTGTGTGCAATTCGGTGAACAAATGAAAGAAAAAGATTCATCATATTCATATTGGTTACGATATATCTTTTCCCAGCCACGATTTGGATAATACGATAATGGATTATCAATCCCTGAACTTCCTTTCAGGAAATACATACTGCCAGGCATCGACCATAACAGACCTGCTCCACAAAATCCAGTCGCTCCAACCTTTAGAAATTCACGACGGCTTACTGTGTTGGGTGAATCTTTTTCTTTCATTCTTAATCCTTTAGTTCCAGATCATACCAGGTGGATACCATCTTTTGTCCATTCCGATCTTGTTCACTTCCATTCCATACCGCAAAACCAATAGGTATGGACTTATTTTTGTTAAAGTTTACTTTTTCAATCAAACTTGGTATACGCTTTCGTACAAACACCACTCGCCATTTCCCTCCATCCCAGATACCTTTCCCAAATACCTCTTGATCATCTTTATGGAACGGCGTGATAGTTTCTGGACCTGTAGCTCGCGCATTTTCGATAGATGATAATTGAGTGGTGTATGCATTTAAATTGCCTGCATCCCGACCTGCAAGATATGCAACATCATTCATGACGGAAGGAAATTGTTTTATGTCTGAATCACTGACCCTGTTTGCATAGGCAAGCGTAATATCTGATTCCATATTGGTGTCGATTCTTTTTTGCCACTCCGCCTTCCAAAACCAAATATCTGTTGGGTGATCTTTTGAACCCATCCCATGAAATCCCTTACTGCCATCTAATGAGAATTGGATCGCAGCACCATCCTGAAAATCTTGGATTCGACTAATGCCTTGGTCTATGGTAGGATCTTTCCACTCTAATTTGACTGCTACATATTCATCATTATAGATCGCCTGTACACCCATCATCTGATAATTTGCATTCTCACTTTGCCAGAGTCGTGAAAGTGGGATAGAATAGGTCGAAGATTTCTTCCATATATCGCTGAAACCATCAGTTAGATCATCAAACTTCTCCAATCGTTCGAATTTTTTGGCGTCAATGATCCCATTGTTGGGCTTTGCATTGATCTTGTCTTTTTGAGGAACTTCAAGGCTCTTCACATAATGAACCAATGCCCATGCCAATTTACTTTCCTCTGTTTTTGGTCTTCCCAATAATTCAGCAAGATTTCCATATGATGGCATGGGTGTTCCATCCATACCGCCAACAAATCGTAAATATAGATCCTGTATGGCTCCGCCGCCTAGATACACACCGCTTGTAAAATCCTTGGGAACAATGGGAAATCCATATGTGTCCATTAATCGATCAGATGACGGACCATCACCTTTACCATTATCACCGTGGCACATATTGCACCCAGCTTCATCATATACTACTTTCCCCAATTGGATCAATTCATCTGAGAATGGTATCTCTTCTGGAATATTCATAGGGTGTACATTGTCGTTCTCGATCCCACTATGTTCTTTCACGATCTCTACCAGAGTATTTATTTCATCTTCTTCCAAAAAATTGAATGACGGCATGGCCGTTCCTGGCATTCCACTGCTAATGGACTTGAACAGATCATCGTCTGTAGGAGGGAGACCAGGTAGGGTTGATTTTATTTTGAATTTCCCACCAGTGAAATCTCGTGGTTTTGGATAAACTAGATAGGCTAGGTCACCAGCGCCGTCCCCGTTTACCCCGTGGCACGAGGCGCAATACGATCTATATAGATCTTCTCCTGTTTGATCATGCTCTCCAGATATGAATGCTTGGAGAAAAACAATCAGCATTAAAGATAGAGGTATTAGAAAAATAGGGAATTTTCTTTTTTTATTCATAGTTCATCCTTTATCAACCAAAAACAAGATCCATTCCTTTTCCTTTTTTGCACTACACTAAAATGATTCAATGAATCAATGAATCAATTGATCAATTGATCAATTATTAATGCATATTTTATGAACCAGTTCATCAATACAACCATACAGTTGCTCTTTGCTTTCCATAATGAACAGTATTTTTTGAATTCTATCGATCCGAAATTCTTGATTGATGATAAGATCAATATCAAAATCAATTACTACAGGACCACTACTAAGTGCATAGTCACATTCGCCAAGGGACGATGCTATGCCAGCCCCAAAGGCACGAGGGCCATCCCCTGTTTTAATGAGGCCAAATTCAATGGTAAACCAGAAAAACCTTTCAAACTGATGAAACTTTTTTTCATCATCTATATACCTACACGCTGTTTTACCAAACCGTTGACAGAATCGAGCGTAGTCCCTGTCAACTAAAAAAGGAATATGTCCATAAAGATCATGGATCATATCTGGCTCAGGTGTGTAACTCAGATCCTTCTTATCTCTGATAAAATCTCCAATGGGAAACAATCTATTTGCCAGCATGGGATAAAAAGTTTTTCCATCTTCAAGGCCATCGACATAGACACCCTTGAATCCACTTTTTTTATACATGATATCATTGACCTCCCAAAGTTGTGGAATTTTATTAGCCTTGATATTCAATGTTTCTAGCCCGCTGTGGAAGAGATCGACAATTTGAAACCCGCGGGTTTTTTTATGCTCAGATAGAACCGCATGCCATGCCTCCATTTCATTCTTTGTGAAAACCTTTTCCTTTACCATTGGCATCATATCACACCTCGTTTCATCTGGTCTCTTTCAATGGAATCAAATAATGATTGAAAATTACCTTCACCAAAGCCATTGTCTCGTTCACGCTGGATCAGTTCGATAAAAATGGGTCCAAAAAGATTTTCAGTGAAGATCTGAAGGAGATAGGTGTTCTCTTCCTGGCTATCAACAAGGATCTTATAGTTCTTGATCTTTTCTTTGTTCTCACGGACCCAAGGTATTCGCTCAAAGACAGTATCGTAATAGTCACTCTGGATATCGAGAGTGTTAATAGAGGTTTGTTGTAATAGATCGCAGGACCCCACCAGATCGTTGGTCAGAAAGGCCAAGTGTTGAACACCAGGACCATCGTACTCATCCAGATATTCATCGATCTGATTATTCTTGTTGTCCCTGCCTTCATTTATTGGAATGCAGAACGAACCGTCGGGGCTACGTAAAGCATAGGACAACAGTGCTGTTTTCTTGCCCTTGATATCAAAATAACGAACCTCCTCAAAACCAAATATATTCTTGTAAAATTTTGCCCATGTATCCATTGTCCCCTGGTAAACATTGTTCGTTAAATGGTCGATGGACTGAAACCCTTTAGACTCAACCACAATTGGCTCATCCAGATCAACAAAGTCTCTATCCCAGATCGAATTATTTTCAAATCGATCAATAAAATAGATCAGACTATCGCCAATACCATAAATGGCAGGATAGTCTAGGTCCTTCAATCCTTCATCAGCTGGTTTCGCCCCACGTCTAATGGCCTCATTAAAGGCAAATTCAGCATCATCAACTCGCCAGCCCATAGAACTAATTGAAGGACCATGCTTCCTGGCAAAATTTGAAGAGAATCCACTACTTTCCTGATTTAGTAAAAAGTGGATATTGTTTTGACGAAAATAAAAAATATCTTTTTCCATATGTTTTTTTAACTTGGAAAAACCAAATGCAAAGAATATACCAGACATATGATGATCCAGGCTTCCATCATAGACCCCATTCTCTGGTGCTATAAATTCGGTAAATTCATAACCACGCATATTCAAAGGATTGCTCTGACTCATGAGCCTCCCCCAAAATCAGGTATTTGACCGCTTAGTTCAATCATTTCCTAGTTCCTTCTCATGAAGCCACGCAGTTTGCTTGGGTGGCACCTTGGTGCGATCCCATTCTTCCAGCATCGGAAATGCCAATTTTTGCACCTTGGCCATATCTTCGGTGGAGATAGGTGTATTGGCAACTAATTCAAGGCGATGTCCATTTGGGTCAAAGAAGTAGATCGATTTGAAGAGACCATGGTCAATGGGGCCCAATACTTCAATTTCTGCCGCTTCGACTTTAGCCTTAGCATCGAGTAGTGAATTGATATCATTGACCTCAAATGCAATATGCTGTACCCACTCAGGAGTATTACTATCTCTTCCCATTTTTGGTGAATTAGGTAATTCAAAGAATGCTAGTACGTTTCCCATTCCGGCATCTAGAAAAACATGCATGTAGGGATCCGTAGCCTTTGTTGATGGAACTTTATTCTCTGCAAAGACCAGTAGTAATTCCATGTCCAATAATTTTTGATAAAACTGTACAGTTTCTTTTGCATCATGGCAACGATAGGCTACATGATGAATCTTTTTTACGATCATATAATCACCTAATAATGAGAGGTTGATAAAAGGAAATATGTTTCAAAATTCATCTTCATTTCAAAATAATCAATTATAATAGGATAACTAGGTCTTATTATACACTATTATACAATAAGCATACAAGTAAATAAGTTATTTTTTAATTATTTGACCATTATCGCCGTCAACTAAATTGCCAAATATTGAACTGGATTATAGAGAACCACCACCGGGAAAGGCATTATGGATAATACCTCTCAATTAAGATCTATTCCTTGAAGTACCTCATCTGGATTCGAATCTCATTTTAATATTTGGCCAATAATAAACACCAAAACAAAATAAAGTCTCAAACACAATGAAAATAAAAAGACTCCTCGCAACCCCATCATCAAAACCATAGCTATGCAATCCAACTTGCAACAGATTAACACCAAACCATGCCAGTGCTACAATGATATTGTTCAAGCTCATCCCCAATGCGAACTCTGCGGGTCTCGCTAGACCAGAGAGACGCATATGTATCATCATCAATTGCCAAAGCACAATAAGCAATGCACCATTTTCCTTGGGGTCCCACCCCCAAAACCTTCCCCATGACTGATCGGCCCATATGCCACCTAGGATCGTACCAAATAGAGTAAAAAAAAGTGCTAAGAGAGTTATTCCAAAGAGGTTGTTGAAAATACTCTTCAAGGAAGCGCTATTAACATTTTCTCTCAATGCCTGGATCAAGTACAGGTGACCAACACATCCAGCCATCAATGATGCGCCATACCCTATTGTAATGGTTGTGACATGGGTGGCTAACCAAAAATTTGAGTTCAACACTGCCACCAACATGCCAAGAGTGTCCCCGTCAGATGCGTAACTGAATCCAATGTAGTGAAAGATAGAGCCACTGACTGTCCCAACAAAGATTCCAAGACCATCTTTTCGAAAATACTCTAATATGATGGCAAGGACCATGATAATGAATGACACAAAAATGATCGATTCATACACAGTGCTCACAGGTGGTCTACCCATGATATGCATTCTGATATAGATCGCATATGCATGGAAGATTGATCCAGAGATCATTAATAGATAAGAGATCCTATTGAGAAATATTGGCCTGACCATCCAACTAAAGGACAAGAATATAAATGCCATTAGATATAGGCCCAGACTTATATAGAAGAGATTGGCCCTGTTCATCCAAGTCTCTTTTTCTAGAATATTTATGTCGATGTCCTGGCCTGGGAATGAGGACAACGCCGATCTATAAACGGTCAGCGCTGAATCCATTTTCAACACTTCACCAGACAATCGGCTAGCAAGGTAAACCTGTAGTGAGTTTAGTATCTTCTCTTGGTCATCATTGGCTGGAAACCCATTTAATATGAAGTCAAAGGGTGACAGCCACTCTTCTGATCTGGTATGATGATCCGGTGGAATGAACCTAAGTGCCTTTAGATAACTTATTTCCTCAAACCTTAGAATATTCTGACTTAATTCATATAACTGCTTTTCAAAGATAGTTCGTGAATTGATATCTTTTTGATCAATGATTCCAAGGAGTGATGATTGCTCACTGAGTCCTGGAACGATCTCATTGAAACTATATTTATGATCAGATGTCCATTCAAGGAACAAACTTGACGCAACCTCAGGATTTCTGATATTGAATACCCTTTGATCTCTACCAGTCTGAGGATCTAGGATCAGGTTCATGAGCCAGTCCGTTGCGGTGAGGTCAAGTTCTTTTACCGAACGCTTTCCATAGAAAGCCAAAAGATGATTCCGAGCAAAGGTATCAAGAGGTTTTATCCTTCCTTCATCCTGTAAGGGAATGTCCCCAATGTCAAACCCTGATAGGGTCTGAATACTGACGATGGTCAATAATGCAAATATGATCTTTGATCTGAAAAGCGACATCACTATTTCTGTCTTTCAAGCATTTTTGGAAGACGCATAAGAAGATGGATCAATAGTCCGATGCACATGATAATACTTGATACATAAGGAAAGAGTCTGCCATAGTTCTTTACCGCGGCCAACACGGTGGTCTCATTGTCTAGGCCATCTATGAAAGATGCCTGAAAAAAGGTATATCCTCGATGCCTCAGAGGCTCATTCATTTGTATGAGCACTCTTCTTGGAATGGAGTCTTCGATCAAATTGATCTCAGAACTAAAACTTTTGGCAACATTAGTCCCAGGGTGCATTACTTTCTCAAAGTCCAACAGATTTATGGAAAATGGCAAGTACGTACGTTTTCGTCTGAACTCAGTAAAGAACAGGTCTCCATTTATGTCAAAAGTATCTGGTGTCCTCTGTCCAAGGAAGATTCCATATATACCATCTTCTTCTTCACTCAATCCCGATAACTTCAAAATAATCCCAGGTCGATTTTGTGTGGCCTCCTTATGTGGCTGTATAGGTAATATCACAAAGTCTTTCAAAAAACCCTTATATATGGACTCTGTAGGTGAGATCCTACTTTCGATCCTTACGTTTCCCATATGACTGATCACATCTATTTGAATACCAAACTTTTGATAATTGATCGAGTTACCATCTTGAAGAAGCGGCGCATCAAAAACAGTATACTCTAGGCTATCATCACGTGATGTATTGACAAATGCCAACTCCATATCAAAGTGATCATCCACGTGATTGGACGTTTCACCCTCAGCTATGACCATATTGCCCTCAGTGCTGAACTGGGCTGTTATGCCACCTCCCAAGAGCAGGAGCAGCCCTCCAAGGTGGACAATTATGATGCCTGTCTTCTTCACCTTCCAAAGGCTCTCATTAAATAGGCTTGATGCAAGATTGATCGTCATCAGCAAAAGAGCTAACCGACCACCTGGGAGAGGAAGAAACCCACCTATAAGAAAATAATATGAGGAGAAATACCGTACCTGGGAGGCGTATAGCCCAATATCTTTTTGTGCGACCGTACCAAAGAAGACAAGGACTATCAACCACAAAACAGTATATGAGAACACTTTGGGACTGGTGATGATCTTCATGAGAGATGTCTTCACGATCATTTTATATAGATAGAATTACAAAATTGATTGAAATCAGGCTCTATCTCCTTCAAACCTTTGAGATTTGAAGAAAGTTTTACAAAGACCGTTCTCTCTTTAAGTTGAAATATGGATGCCAATATAGCCAAACTCGGATCTTTATCATTTATCAATTTGAAATATGAATATCCACCTATTTTTCCAATTTTTTTGATAGCCAATGCTTCGATCTCAGGTTGTGACATCGAGCCTAGTCCAATTTGTCCCAACCATCGATTGACATTCGGACCAATACCACCACTTGCTCCACCAAAGGTTGTGATCGATACATCTCCATTTCCTTCTGAAAAGGGAGCACCGAAACTTGCAAGTCTCATGGAATGCCCTGTTACTTCCTTCCAGTTCCTTGGCTTTTCCCAAGCAATCTCTGGATCATGACTGATATTATCAGTGCCAACGTCCTTCATAGTGAGATTCTTTGGTAAACGATATGTGCGTATGTGCTGATCTGTGTCACATGAGATGATCATGATGCTCAGAAGAAAAATGAGAACGAAGGTTTTATGCAAGGGATGTACGTCTTTTTTAATCAGCTAATTTGCGAAAAATTAAGAATTCATTTCAATTTATATTTCACTAATAGAAATACAAAAGTTACACTGGATCTAAATTGAATTAGGTTCTTATTCTATTGTCCAACATGCCAAATGTCAAATTTTTTTCCAGTTCTGTTCGTATAGATAGAAGCAACTTCATATCCTGAGTCAGTGATCATCTCTAGTGCCTTTTCAATGTCAATATAGTCATTGTCCTTTTCAGCAATGATCACATATTGGTATTCCACATCGACAAAGACACCAGCATTGAATTTATTTGTTTCAACATTTTCCAATGACGATAGATCACATAATGATAATTTACATATTAATAGGATATGTCTATCCTTTTTTCTTGTTTTAATGTCTCTATCATTATTAATATAGGACATAGTTATCTTGTTTTAATGATGAAATTATGAAAAATATATTCAAAGAACATCCTAACTCAGTTGGTGAGACCTATATACAGCATATGAAAAAGGCTATCGTCTACTCTATCAAGTTGGCCATGGCAAGTGTCTGCTGTATGATACATTCTCTTTTCCCCTTTCTCTTTCTAGATACGGCCAGCAGAATCTCTAAAAAGATATATGATGATGTGCAATATAGACTGGACAAGGCAAGAAATCTTGGTCACACCAAAGATAATATTGCTCCAACAAATGAATTTGTAAGGTTTATTGATAGGATTCGACCCTCAGACAGTGTTGAGAGCGTGGCACGAATGAATTATATGATAGAGGAATTTGATGATCTCTATTTCATTGATAGAAATAAAAGACGACCGTAAGAGAATGAAGCATATAAAAAGATTTTCCACTATTACCGTTATGGTCAGATCTATCATGACCTACAGTACTTTTTCTATTCAGAGTTTGGCCTTCTCGATTCCAAGACCAGGATTCGAACGATATAAAAAGATATTTGCTGGAAGCCTGAGGTCCTTTCTTTCGAACAAGATAAAGACATACAAAGACCCTGCCAGAAACGATCTCCAAGTGAAACGTACAACTGAGAGGATCAAGACATTTAGCTCCGTCTGTCCCCATCTCGGCTGTAAGGTACACTGGGAATAAGAGCGTGATCGTTTTTTTTCCTCATGTCATGGCGGGGTCTTTGATCATGGTGTGGTAGACACTTCCTGGTCACTTATGACGATGGTGATGAGGCTGAAGCGCTAAAAACAATGCATATGAATAGAGACGACCAGTGACAACCACCTCACGTTATTTTATCAAAACCTCATTCCTATTCATGGTTCTAGGTATGGCCTGTGGTGTATGGCAATATGGACATATTGTTTTTAATTGGTACTCACCAGGGACTCTTTCATTTGCTCATGCACACATTATGTTGATCGGTGGCATGATGAACATGATCATTGGAGTCGCCTGCTGGTTTTTTCCACGATCTAAAAGAGGCTATAGAGTTTATAACCCCAAGGTCATGTGGATATCGTATTGGTCATTGACCCTTTCAACCTTAGGAAGATTTTGTATCGAACTGTACTCAGGGATCACGTTGAACAACGAACTGCTGCAGACTGCATTTTTTATATCGATCATTCAAATTGGAACACTTGGTATCATTTTTCAACAACTTTGGGATCGAGTCGTATCAAAAGGAAGTTTAATCAGAGAATCAAAAGGAGAGGCATTTTAACATCATGAAAAATGAAAACAGATCAACTTGCATCAATCATACTGTATCAGAGATCAATACCTTTGAACATTTGCCAGATGGACATGTAATAAAAACCTTGGTCGAGGAGCATGCCCATATTTTATCAATGCTAGATGAATTGAAAGAGAACTCCGATCAATTAAGAAATACAGACCTGATAGATAGAGAGAGATCATTGAAACAAATAAATCATCTAGTGGTGAAAATAATTAGCGCAGAACCCCACCATCAACGTGAAGAAAGAGTTCTGTTCCCCGCACTCGAAGATCTAGGTATCACAGAGCCACCCCAGTGTATGGTGATGGAACACGAGATCATGAGAAAGATCAAAAAGGATTTAAATCTAATGATAGTTAAAGATCATTTCATACCAAAGAACATGATAGAGATACAAGATCTGGTCGAAAAATTATGTAGCATACTCCGCAATCACATTCAAAAGGAGAATACCGTTCTATTTCCTCTAGCACTACAAATGATCAAAGATGATTCACAATGGAGCCGGATGAGAGAGGAGTGCGATAATATCGGATACTGCTGTTTCTGTCCACAAACAAAAAAAGAATATGACCAATCAGTTCTGATGGCCTAAATGAACAAGCCCAGAGTCATGCGACAATTATCAAATAGATGGAAGACCATGATCCACGCTGGAATTTGGTTTAAAGATCCTCCAAAGGATGTGTCACTTGATGGCTATAGGATCGATAGCGTGATACAGTACACTGACCTCGTGATCGGAATCTATTTTGGCATTGTAGTGGTCGCACTTATTTATTTCATCTATGCATATCGCTCATCTCTTGGAAATGGGGCGGTCTATGACCACGGTGACAAAAAAAAGAATGTCATTGTGACTGGAGGGCTTGGGCTCCTTGTTTTTTGTTCTGTTGATGTGGTTATTGAGACCATTGCATTTAGGGATCTTCGAGAGGCATTTTGGAATTTTCCTAAGGGAGAGAACGTTCTAAGGATAGAGGTATTGCCTCAACAATTCGCATGGAATTTCAGATATGCAGGTCCTGATGATGAATTTGGGACCTCAGATGACATCATACCTACACAGAATCATATGCACATACCCGAGAACACACCCGTTGTGGTACAAATGGCATCTTGGGATGTGATACATTCCTTTTATCTACCAAATTTTCGTATCAAACAGGATGCGACACCAGGTATGATCACGGCTATCTGGTTTCAGGCCACTGAAAAAGGTGTGTTTGACATAGCGTGTGCAGAGCTCTGCGGTAATGGACACTATAAAATGAAGGGATATCTAACGGTCGAATCAAAAGAAAATTTTGATAATTGGCTGATTGAGAATGCACCTGAACTACCTGATGATGACTGGGATGACTGGGACGATGCTGGTGAGGAGACAGGTATCCCAGAAGAATGGGGATGGACATGGAAGGAATTAAAATAATGAAAATTCATAAAGACTCCTTCTGGAGCAAGCACATCTTTTCTGAGGATCACAAAACAATTGGTAAACAGTTTTTTTGGCTTGGCCTGTTCTTCCTTTTCTTTGGTGGAGCACTTGCCATGCTTCTACGATGGCAACTGGGATATCCAGAACAGCCTGTCCCTATCATTGGAAAATGGATGTGGCCAGATGATGGCGGCATCATAAACCCAGATATTTTCAACCAGATGTTCACTATGCACGGTACCATAATGATATTTTGGGCAATCACTCCATTATTGATCGGTGCGTTTGGAAATTTTCTGATTCCATTACAAATAGGGGCACCAGATATGGCCTTTCCCAAACTGAACATGATCTCATTTTGGACTATGTTCCTTGCAAGTCTGGTACTTTTATCATCATACATGCTCCCTCTAGGTACAGCATCTGGAGGCTGGACATCATACCCTCCGCTGAGCTCACCCGCAGGTGGAATCCCTGGCCTAGGACAGACCATATGGACCATAGCACTGATACTGATGGGAGCAGCAACCATGATGGGAGCGATCAATTATATTACAACAGTGGTTCGTCTTAGAGCTCCTGGCATGTTTTACTTTAAAATGCCCTTATCTGTATGGGGGTTGTTCTTGGCATCAATACTGAATGCAGTATTTGTCCCAGTAATTGCCGCAGGTCTGGTCATGCTCTTGCTTGACCAGACCATTGGAACAGAATTCTTCATTGCTGGTAGACTTGCATCAGGAGACCCAGGAGATCCTCTTTTGTTTCAACATGTCTTTTGGATATTTGGACACCCAGAGGTCTACATCCTTATTCTTCCGGTTTGGGGAATCACATCAGATCTTCTTTCCGTTTTCTCAAGAAAACCCGCATATGGGTATAAGGTCACTGCGATTGCCATGAGCACTGTCGTTGCACTATCCAGTCTGGTATGGGGTCATCATATGTATACCACAGGGATGAGCCCCCTTCTGGGTAAAAGTTTCATGTTCTTGACATTATTGATCAGCATACCGTCATCCATGTTCTTTCTTAATTGGCTGGGAACCCTCTGGCGAGGTTCAATCCACTTCGACACACCAATGCTTTTTTCCATGGGTGTGATCTGGGTATTTGGCCTTGGGGGGTTGACCGGACTTTATAATGCTACCGTAACTGCAGATATATATCTACATGACACTATGTTCGTTGTGGGGCATTTTCATTATACACTGGCCGCCTCAGTGATGTTTGGGAGTTTCGCAGCTATATATTTCTGGTTTCCAAAGATGTTTGGTAGGGCTCTAGATCCATTTATTGGGAAAGTCCACTTTTGGGGATCATTCATCACCATTAACTATGTCTTTTTTAATATGATGGTCACCGGCTATGCAGGACAACATCGCAGAATATACAACCCCACAGAATATGATTTTTTGAAGCCACTTTCAGGTCTGAATGAGTGGATAACTATATTCGCATTCTTTCTGGGAATCTTTCAATTTCTATTTCTATTGAATATTCTGTGGACTATCTCAAGATCAAAAATATGTGAAAAAAATCCATGGAAGGCGACTACCCTTGAATGGACAGTGAACTATCCCATCCCCCATGGAAATTTTGATGAGGTGCCTATTATTTACTATGGCCCGCATGAATACAGTCGGCCAGATATCAAGGACAAGGACTGGCTAGGACAAAATGAGTTAATGGAGGTAAAAAAATGGCAAATGTGATACAAAGAATAGATCATACTACCAAAACCTTTGGGATACTCATTGCCATGGTATCTATCGTAATGCTGTTTGGCACATTCATTTCGAGCTTTTTCGTACTAAAAATTCGTCTCATGAGTTCGGTCTCTTTGCCTGGGAATACTATCATGATCGGTGTTGTGAATACAATGATAATCATATTCTCCAGCATTAGTATGATGCTCGCAAAGTTTCATTATAAAAATGATAGGATGATCAATTATGAGATCTGGTTACTATGGGCGATTATGACCGGAATACTTTTTATTGGTGGTCAACTGCTACTCTGGTCAGAGCTGGTGACCGTAGGCATTCCATTTACTTTTGGTCAATTATCAGATATGGTCTATTTGATGTCAGGAGCACATGGGATTCATGTGATCGCGGGATTGTTCATCTTGTATTGGCTTCAGTCATTATCAAATGAGTTAATATCCTTGGATCTAATAAAAAATGTTGGACTATTTTGGCATTTTCTGTGCTTGATCTGGGTCACCTTATTCACTGTCACCTTGGTGTAGATCATGAATCATACAATCACTAACTACGATCCATTTGGCAACGCTTCCACAGGGAAACTGGGGATGTGGCTTTTTTTGGTCATGGATGCGCTTACATTTGCCACTATCTTATCAGGAGGCCTCTACCTAAGACTTCGAACGGATCTCTGGCCCAATGCGGGGGAGATTTTGAATATACCCCTGACGTCATTTAATACCTTCCTCCTGATCATAAGCAGTTTCACAATGGTTCTTGCACTTAATTCTGCAAGATCGAAAGATATTGACAACTTGAAATTATTCTTAAGTCTTACCATATTGGGTGGGGTCACATTTTTGGGAATCCAGGTCTATGAATATGGACATTTTATCGTTGGGGGTCCAGCATTGGAGAATGCCCTACTTCAAGCGGGTTTCTCTGGGCACTCATCTCTCACATGGAACACTGGAGTCTATGGATCCACTTTCTATGCTACCACATCATTCCACGGTCTTCACGTGCTCACTGGAGTAATCTATTTGTCAGTTATCTTATTCAATGTGAGTAAGGGCGTTGGGCTAGAAGCATATTATGATCGCATAGAGATCGCTGGACTATTCTGGCATTTTGTCGATCTCGTATGGATCCTGGTATTTACCATCATATATCTCATTTAGGAAAAACTATGAAGAATAACCCAAAACCCATGTACATAAGGACGACCATCTACCTAGCCATAATAACGATCGTAGAGATAGGCATCTCATACTGGAACATGCCTCGTTTCAATCAGATTGGACTATTGGTCACCCTTTCATTGTTGAAAATGGCATTTGTTGCCTATGTGTTCATGCACCTGTATTTTGAGGAGAGGATCCTGCGGAAGATCTTATTTATCCCGATTCCATTGATGTTATACTTTTTATTGGGACTGATATATGAGGCTAGATTCGAATGGGTGATAGAATAAGATCTGCACTCTCAATAATTGTTCTTATGGACATGGCAGTGGCCTGTACCTATTGCGCGTCACAAGATCCATCATCAAATATCAATATGGCACTGATTCCACTTGGCGTTCTTGTGTGTCTACCTTTTTTAATATTTGGCCTCTTAATGGTATATATGAGGAATCAAGATCCAAGTGAATAATATAAGATATATTAGTCTTGTTTAATAAAGTTGGAAAATCTAAAATACGTTTTATGCTTTATAGCAAATCAGCAGAATATGGGATTCAAGCAATGATATATCTGACCGAATATCGATCAGATGAACCCACTATGGTATCAACGATCTCAGATGCTTATGATATTCCTCATCAATACCTTGCCAAGATCGTACAGACCTTGGTAAAGCACAGATTGCTCAAGGCCAAAAGAGGTCGAAATGGGGGCATCTTCCTTGGAAGAAATCCAAAAGATATCTATCTGCATGAGATCGTATATGCCATAGACGGACCTCCTCCTGAAAACGAAAAGTGCGCAATTGGATTAGATCTTTGCAGTGACGAGACCCCATGCCCACTTCATCACACCTGGAAACCAATAAAAGGTGCAATACGAGAGATGCTCAGTTCAGAGAACTTATTAGAACTGGCGAAAAGGGTTACTGAAAAACGTAGGATAATGAATAAAAAATAATTCTATTATATTTTATAGTGATCACCTTTCAGTGTGTGAATGTGGAACGAGCTTTTGGGAAAGATCTTTGGTAAAGCGTTATCCTGAGGTCAGATCTTCTAACTTAGTTATTTTGAAGAAAGTCAGATAGAAGCAGCAAATCAAAGATATCAACCAGGGAATCTTGATTGATATCTGCCACATCGATTGATTCATCATCATTGATCACAAAGGCAGTTAACATTACAAGGTCAGAGTCATTTATAGTTCCATCACCGTTTATATCGTAGGATGGGACAAGATTAACGATCTTTATCGCAACTGGTCTATGATCCGAAATGTTTTGGTCATATTCACTCCAACCACCATCAAGGTATTCATCAATTTTTATTGTCTGAACTTCGAGACCATTAAACCCATTGAAGAGTTCATCTGTAATTAAAATATGGTCAAGGTGTGATGGCCAATTGGGGAATGACCATTCAGAGCTGTTTCCCATGGCAATTTCAAGATCGGCAAAACGATAGTTTGTGGAATCATTTAAAATATTTTGAAATACATTATGTGGTGGTGCCTCGGCTATATCATCATTCAGATCACCCAACACAATGACATTGCTCTCTGGTAGATTGACATCAATGTACTCTTTAAGCAGATTTATCGCCGTATATCTTCTGTTCTCCTCATCAGATGTATCATCAGGATCGAGTATACCATCACCACAACATTTGAAATGATTATTTATTATAAAATAATTTTCACCCATGAAATTGATATCCATTACCATAGGGGAACGAGGAAATGCATTCCAATAGGATGAGGTCGTATAGATCTCATAGATATCATTGATCTCTATTGACTCTGTGTTATAGATATATGCTAGCCCTGCAAACCAACTTGACTCATAATAGCCAGAATATAGTGGTAGGTCATCTAGCATTTGATCGAACATGACGGTGTCATCCACTTCTTGAATGGCAAGAATATCTAGATTCAGATGGTTAATGATGTCTGAGACGTAGTCGACCGTTGTCTGATCATTCTTTGGAAACCATTCAATGTTCCAGGTTGCTATGTCGAGTGAGACATCATCACCAAAGGACAGGTCTTCCAGATCTTGGGAAAATAAGGTCCCGACCAATAATAATATTGAATAAGTGATCCTACTTGAATTTCTTTGAATAATGGCACACACTATTCCCATTGTAAGGATCATTATTGAATTTTGATCATTACAGGTAAATGATCTGATATATGTCTATTGTTATTTAGTCTATCATTAATATGCATGTAGGAAAGTACTTTAATATCTCTGGTAAAAATATAATCGATCCTTCTTTCTATGGGCAGGTCTGGATCAAAGCCATTGAATGTACCTATTGGACCCTGCAATTCTTCCAGGGAGATCTTTAGTGCGTCACTCATTTCAGTTCTTATTGTATTTATAGGCGGGCTATCAGGGACTGAATTGAAGTCGCCCATGACTATTACAGGCAGGGATCGGTGATTGACCTTATTGATCCTATCTAGGATCAATCCCGATGATCGCTCTCTTGCCATGGAACCCATATGATCAAAATGAGTATTGAAAACCCAAAATTCCTTAGCAGTCTTCCTATCCTTGAACAAGCCGTATGTGCAGATCCTTTCAAGTGCAGCATCCCATCCAACAGATATGGTATCAGGGGTCTCAGAAAGCCAGAACGTAGAATGTCTTGATACAGCATACTGGGTCGTATCAAAATATATCACACAAAATTCCCCGCGCTCCTTGCCATCATCTCTTCCAACTCCCACATAGTCATAATTTGTAAGACAACTGTCTATGTATTGTACCTGATCGATCAATCCTTCCTGAATACCTATGATGGAAGGTGAATATTGATCAAATATCTGAACGACCTTCTTTTTCCGTATTGACCAACTATTTTTCACATCCCAATTGTTATCATACCTTATGTTATAAGACATTATGGATTGGGGTTGAGGATGGGAATCGGATGAAATGGAAGACATGATGAATATGCCAAGCAAACATTGATGGATCATTTTATTCATTTATACTAAAATTGATTCCTTTATCCTTTAAACGCTCGGCAAGTACGACTCCAATTCCAGAGGCCGGTGTCAATACCCCATGAACTTTAGGGATCCTATCTTGATCTAACAAAACACTTAAGGCAGACTCTGTTATCATTTTAGCAGTCGCTGAATATCCCGGGTCGCTATCACCAGTGACAGTTAGACTTATCTTTTTTATATCATCCATTGATCCAATTATATCCAGTTTAAAAAAACCATTATCCCTTGTCTCTTTTGAGGGCCCCTCTCCTGGTGATGGAAGACTGAATTTTCTAAGACACCATAATAATGGTCGAACGTTGAGAGATATTTGAATGATCACTAGTCCAATAAACATGACCATCGCTCTAAAAAAACCTGTTAGGCCTTTTTTAAATGAGGATGCCTCACTGTATCTAAAATCAATTCCGTATCGATGATCCGTAATGGCATTTGTACGCCTTACTATTCTTGTATTTATCCCTGACATGATAAAAGGACAGACCCATCGTTGAATATGATCATTCCATTTGACACTTTTAAGATTGGGTTGCCGGGTATTTTTTTTTACACTGTCCCTTGGATTCAAAGAAAAGGGACTTTTCAATAAGTTTTGATCTTCAGGATTGGAGCGCATGTAATTGGAAATGTTGATCATGCTCGCGATTGTCCCTCCACTAAGACCACCACGGATCGAGCGGACATAAAGATTTACCTCATCGCAAGGTTCATTGAATCTTTTCAAAGAATCCATTTGAAGTAAAAGAACACCGATGTCTGAGGGGATGGAATCAAACCCACAACTATGAATGATACGGCAATTATTCTTTTTAGCTTTTAAATCAAATGAATCGATCGATTCCCTAATAAAAGGAACTTCACCAGTCAGGTCGCAGTAATGCGTACTGTTCTTGACACAAGACTCAACTAGAGCTTCACCAAATTTTAAATACGGACCAACTGTGCTTATCACTAAACGACTAATGGATGTCATTTTGTCTAATAAAATAGGATCATGACTGTCAACGACAAGGGTTGGGATATTATTTGAATTAGAGTCTAGATCCTTAAAAGAAGACCGTACTCTTTCTAACTTATTTTTATCTCTCCCAGCTATGGCCCAAGTGAATTCTTCATTCTCGACACCATAATTTTTTATCAAATATTCAACAACTAATTTCCCGGTGAAACCAGTTGCTCCCATAATGACCAGATCATATTCTATGTTTTTCATCAATTCTTAAATCTTATACTATAAATGTACCCATCCTCCCACAAACAAAAAACCCCACTAATGTGGGGCTAGATGTTTAATACTTTAGTTTATTTAAGGAGGATCATTTTCTTAGTTTGAATAAAATCCCTGGCTCTTATTCTATAAAGATAAATACCTGCTGAAACTGGGTCACCCTGATCATTCGTAGCATTCCATTGAATAGATCTATATCCTGCAGTTTGTGGCCTATTCAGTATTGTATTTACCTCTTTACCCATCATATCAAATATTGTGATATTCACTATTCCATCTTTGGGAATTATATAGCCAATTGTAGTGATAGGATTGAATGGATTGGGGTAATTTTGATTTAAAGAGTATTGCATAGGGATATTATCTACTATTTGACCTAGTATTGAATTGTCAACGTAGATATAATTTTGAAAATTTAAACTCTCTAGATCATTTGGACCAATATTTGTAACAGCATCAAGATCGTCCCTTAAGATAATTCTAATATTCCATTGACCTTCAGTTGAGCCCATGGGTATTTCTATAACGCCAGCAATGGAAGATGACATTAAGCCGGCATTAAAATCACCGGAGCTTTCCAATATTTCCCCTCCATTTATTGGACCACCATTGATTATCAGTCGAAGGGTATAGGTAGATAAATAATTATCACTATCTTCCGCTTCTATTACATAACCAACGTTAACAGGCTCTTGACCGGTATTGACCGTATCTGCATATATAGAGAAATTAATAAGCGAAGGACCAGTGTTCCCCGAGGCACAATCTTCTGGGCAATTAACCTCGGTCTCTGGACCACCACAAATCCCATCCCCACAGCAGGGCGCTCCCGGAGGAACCTCATCACAATCAACTATATCATCTCCTCCGCCACCAGCGAAGTCACCTTTTAGACATCTTGAGAAAAATGGGAATTCATCAGTGACCATATAATAATAGATACCTTCAGGAAATTCAGGGGTCACCCCTATTCTTCCATTACATTCATCTAAATCCCCATAACCATCTTCATATTCAAAATCTTGGGTAAAGGCTCCCATTGGAATTGGAATATTGGGATAAATTGTTCCTTGCCCTGGACCACCTTCTAAAGCAGTTAAGGTATCTGGACGTCCTTCACCTGGCTCGGTTTTCAATCTCCAACTTGGCTGGAGAGATATAACATCACTGTTGGGGTCATTCGCATCAGAATAACCATATCTTGCATATACAGGAAAACCATCTGAGGCCCACCCAACAAGAGTTATACTTTGGTCATCTCCTAAAAGGTCGATAAGGAGTTCTGGAATGCCGTGGTAATGATATTCACCTGTAGGCTGTACATGAGCATGGTTCATATCAT
>CALCSS010000176.1 GCA_937893835.1 uncultured Fidelibacterota bacterium | reverse complement strand
AGGTTATTCCCATATATATTGGTAGGGATCGAAGCCTAAAACTTATCAATGAGCTAGGTACTGAAAAGCGTTATATCGTTGTTGTTGCTCAGGAAGATGGTTCGATCGAGGATCCAAAGCCAGAGGATCTGTATGCTTATGGAACACTCGCCCAGGTGTTGAAAGTATTTGACATGCCAGACAATAGCAAGTCAGCAATAGTCCAAGGGATCTCCAGGGTCAAGATCTTAGAATATACGTCCAAGGAGCCTTACTTTACGGCTGCAGTTGAGTCAATGATTGATGAGCCCATTTCAGACCAACTAGAGCTGGATGCGTTGACCAATAACCTCAGGCAGACATTTGAGGATCTCATGAAGGTCGCACCTAACCTCACTGAGGAACACTCTGGAATGTTAAAGAACATCCAGAAGCCTAATCGATTAACTGACCGTGCAATTTCGGTCATTACCATCTCAAATCAAGAAAAGCAGGAGATTCTGGAAGAGTTAAACATCAAGAGGCGAATTGAAAAGGCATTAAATCTTATATCTCGTGAGATACAGCGAATCAAATTAGGAGAAGAGATCCAATCTGAGGTGCATGACGAAATTACCAAGACACAGCGAGAGTACTACCTCAGAGAACAGATGAAGGCCATTAAAAAAGAACTTGGAGAGGACGAGGGAACAGTTGAGATCAATGAGTTAGAGGATAAGATCAAGGCCGCAAAAATGCCCGAAGAGTCAGAAAAGGTGGCCATGAAAGAGTTGGACAGATTATCAAGGATCCCGACCCAATCCCCTGAATATAATGTGTCTAGAACCTATATCGAGTGGTTGGTGGATCTACCATGGAGTGACAAGTCTGAAGATCGTATTGACCTGAAAGAGGCAAAGAAGATCCTTGACGAAGATCACTATGGTCTTGATAAGGTAAAGGAACGAATAATTGAATATCTCGCGGTCAGGAACTTAAAGCAGAAGAAAGATCCAAGCGGAACGGTCCGTGGTCCTATTTTATGTTTTGGAGGACCTCCAGGGGTAGGAAAGACCTCTTTAGGTAAATCAATTGCCCGTGCAATGGGTAGAGAATTTGTTCGACTTTCCCTAGGTGGCGTTCGTGATGAGGCAGAGATACGCGGGCACAGGCGAACCTATATTGGAGCATTGCCTGGACGCGTTATCCAAAGTATTAAAAAGGCAGGTAAGAATAATCCAGTGTTCATGCTTGATGAGATCGACAAATTGGGTTCAGACTTTAGAGGCGATCCATCATCTGCATTGTTGGAGGTCTTGGACCCTGAACAAAACCATTCTTTCAGTGACCACTACCTTGAGGTAGACTTTGATCTCAGCAATGTGATGTTCATCTCGACAGCAAACTATCAAGACGCCATTCCACCGGCACTCAGAGACAGGATGGAGATACTTGACTTCACTGGGTATATAGAAGATGAGAAAATACAGATCGCAAAGAGGCATATCCTGCCAAAGCAAATTGAAGAGAATGGTCTTACCAAAGGTCAGGTCTCATTTGACCTGTCTTCCATAAAGGAATTAGTTCGTTCCTATACTAGAGAAGCTGGTGTAAGAAATCTAGAAAGAGAGGTTGCCAATGTTCTTAGAAAGGTGGCTCGTGATCTGGTTGAGTCAAAATTTGATAAGATAAAGATAACGAAAAAGCAGGTAGGGAATTATTTGGGTGCTCCAAGATTTTATTCTGAGCTGGCAGAGAGATCCACAAAGCCAGGTGTGGTCACAGGTCTTGCCTGGACCGCTGCAGGGGGCGATATCTTATTTGTGGAATCCACAAAGATGAATGGTAAGGGTAAATTGACCCTCACTGGTCAGTTGGGAGATGTCATGAAAGAATCTGCAACAGCAGCCTTGACCTTTGTAAGGGCCAATGCAGATCATTTAGGAATAGATCCCGAGTTCAATGAAAAATCAGATATTCACGTTCACGTCCCTGCGGGTGCGATCCCAAAGGATGGACCATCAGCAGGTGTGAGTATGGTCACCTCACTGGTGTCGCTTCTTTCTGGTGTATCAGTAAAGGAAAAAGTGGCCATGACAGGTGAGATAACACTCAGAGGAAATGTACTGCCCATTGGCGGTGTCAAAGAAAAAGTAACAGCCGCACATCGATCTGGGATCAAGGAGGTTATTCTACCTGAACACAATAGAAAAGACCTTGAGGATGTGCCTCCCAATGTTGCAAAAGACATGGTCTTTCATTTTGCAAAGGAGATAAAAGATGTTCTAAAGGTCGCTGTTTCAGAAATTTATTCTAGTGTAAAAAAATCTAATAATTCGTCGAAGAAATAATTAATATTCCCGACCCATTATATGGGCGATTAGCTCAGTTGGTTAGAGCACTGCGTTTACACCGCAGGTGTCGGGAGTTCGAATCTCTCATCGCCCACTGGACTTTTTAGAAAAAATAATTATTTAAAGGAAAAACAGAAAATGCCGGACAAAAAAGAAGGAACCGTAAAATGGTTCAATAATTCAAAAGGCTATGGCTTTATTCAGGTAGAAGGAGAGAATGATTATTTCGTTCATATGAATGAGATCCTCATGGAGGGCTTCAAGACTCTTGCAGAAGACCAGAAAGTTGAATTTGAAGTAGGTGAGGGTCCTAAAGGACCTGTAGCCAAAAAGGTTAATCCACTTTAATCTTGGTTCCATTTAAAAAAAGCCACTCCTTAGGAAGTGGCTTTTTTTTCATTAATATATGGTCCTATTGTTTGAGACCTGAAGACGTTGATGGTCTAAAGAACTATTGATTGGCTTTCATCATTTAATGAGAATTCATAACATAATAAAAAGATCATTTTTTTCATTGGTTGGTATCTCTATCTGCTTTGCTCAGATAGAATTTAATGTCACCTGGACCCCCTATGTCACCTACTACCTAAGTATGGTCGATATCAATACGGGTGAGTCCAACATGCCGATCTTCATGGCAGAGCTAAGACGTGAGGACGGAGCCCCAGACCAGGTTGAGGTTGGCATAGAGTTTGAGATCATTATTGACTCGGATGCTCTGTCTGTGAACAATGAGACCTTGGTGAAGGTTGAGACGGTCCAGCCTCTGCAACTCACAGATCCAATCTTCCTATCCAATATGGATCTAAATCTCTCTACGGATGTCTTATTTGATGTTAGTGGAAATCCAGTGGAACTAGATATGGAGATCTCTGAGCAGATGGATCTGTCGGAGGCAGAACAGATGATGAGTTCCATTGTTCAGACGGGGCAACTCCCCAATGGAATATATACTTTCCGTGTCACAGCGACAGCAGAAAATGGAGAACAGATCTTGAGTGAGGATATTCTCAATATCTCTAATCCTACATTGCTCCAACTTGTTTCTCCTGGAGGAATATTGGCGGATACAACTATAAACGAGGTCTACACATCGTACCCTGTCTTTCAATGGGAGTCCGATCCATGCAATTACGTGAACCCCAATACGGGTGAAAGTGGCTGTGAGTATTACGTGAGGGTCGCAGAGTTCAGGTCTGATGAACATTCATCGATAGACCAGGCCATTGAGTCTGTCACTAGACTTCCGCTAGACCAGTCACTGGGATTTCAACAAATTGGATATGGTATGACCACCTTTCAATATCCTACAGATGGAGGTGACCTGGAGCCTGGAAAGGTCTACGTATGGCAGATAAGAAAAGATCTTGTCACCACCTCTGGAGTTGAGCAGTTATTAAGTGACATCAGAGCCTTCAAGATAAAGGATTTTACCACTTCGGATGATAATGACACGGGAGATACAACTCCTGTTGGAATATTATTACGTACCATCATTGGTGACGACCTTGCAAATAGAATGTTTGGCTCAGGTGGTCAGGTTGCCGGTATGGTTGCCAATGGTAATATTACTTTGAATGGAGAGAGCATAGATATATCAGTGGCTCAATCCTTGGTCTCATCGGGAGTACCAATAGAGGATGGAGATGGGAATCAAACATACCGCCCTATGGAGGTAATAAGTGTTGAGGTCATAGAATGATCAGATTCATTGTTACATTGATAATGTACAGCACATTTCTCCTTGCCTCGTCAAAGGTCGCGATTGCCATAAAGACAAAGGGTGATGTATCTGTCATATACAAAGGTCTGAGCTCTGCGCAGGCATTGCAACCGGGATCTCCACTTAGTGATCAAGACAAGATCAAGACAGGAAAGAATGGATTTGTTGCAATAATGTATCTTGATGATAAGACAGTTGTCAAGATGCTTGGAAACTCTGACCTCACCATACTTGGAGATCGATCTGGTTCCAAGATCAATAAATCTCTGGATATCAAATACGGTAGAGTTGCTGCAAATGTAAAACCACAAAAAGGAAAAGAATTTAGGATTTCAACCCCGACGTCGGTTGCATCTGTAAAAGGTACTGAATTGGCCATTGAGTCTGACCCATCCACAGGTGACTCATTCACGTTGATCGAGGGTTTGGTCGAGGTGACAAACTCTATTACGGGTGAATCAACAGAGGTCCAGGAAGGAGAGACGGCAACGTCGACGCCTGAAGGATCTTTGGAGGTAGCTCAGACAACGAGCGAGGACCTAGAGGGTTTTGAGGAAGCAAGCATAGAGCCCCAGACTCAAGAACTACGCTTTGAGATAGAGGACGCAGACGGGAACCTCAAAGAGATCCTGATCAAATTCCAATAGAGAAATGATACATAGACCAATAAAAGCATTCATAGCTGCTTTTTCTCTGATCAGTGCCATCTTAGCTCAGACGGGTGTTCTGATCATGAGCCCTGAGCCTAATTCAGAGATCAACGGTGACAACGTTTTGATAGCTGCGTCATTGATAGGTGTTAACAACCTTAACGCTAATTCGGTCAGGGTCATGTTGGATGGAGTGGATGTGACGGATCAGGCCTACGTAGACTCTGATATGGTCAGTTGTCTGCTTGAAGACATAGACCCTGGACATCATGAGATCGATCTGGTCATTGACGGACCAGTGGGATCAACTAAATGGAATTTTTCAGCAATAGGTAAAGAGTCCATTCTCAATTACTCTGGAAGGATCAGGTCAAGCAACAGCATGGACCAGATCGATGACCAGACTCTGAATATCAATAAAATGACGATAGACCTCAAAGGATCTGCCTATGAGTGGCTGGATCTAAAGACAAATCTCAAGATGACGAGTCAAGAGAGTGATCTATATCAACCAAGAAATGTTTATGGTCTTACGCTAGGAATAAAAGATATTCTAACATTGAGGATGGGTGACTCTAACCCTAGAATTTCCAATTACACCATGAACGGGAAAAGAATTCGAGGGATGGACCTGGATCTTAGTTATGGCTGGTTCAATTTTCGATTTCTAAAAGGTGAGATAAATCGTGCGGTACAGGGTGACTTGTCCAAGGCATATTCATTTGACATTGATACAGATGACCTTGGAGAGAAATATATTTCCCTGGACAGGTCAGGCTACACGTATAGGCAAAATGTGTCCTCTGCGAGACTGGCATTTGGCAGAGGGGAGATATTTCAATGGGGTCTCAATTATATGAAGGCCAGAGATGATACGAACAGTGTCGATCAATTGCTGTTGGATGCAGAGATAATCTATGAGCCTGATGCAACTGGGTCTGTTGAGGGTTTAGAGACAGGGACGGTATATACAATAGGTGAATTGGGGACAAAGAAGCAGGTGCTGGATGGTAGCGACTGGTCCGGAAAT
>CALCSS010000175.1 GCA_937893835.1 uncultured Fidelibacterota bacterium | reverse complement strand
ATTGAAGGCTTAAGAAATAAGATATTTTGAAAAAACTTAGACCAATTAATACATTTATTGAAGGAGATAAGGTTCAGGGTTTTTATCTTTGTGTTGAAAAACATTTAAGATATACGCGAAGTGGAGATAGATATATCGATCTTGGATTACGAGATGTAACGGGACATATCACAGCTAAGATCTGGGATAATGTATCAGTTTTAAATGAGAAATTTGATGCAGGTAATGCAGTGGCTGTGTCAGGTATTGTTGAAACATTTTTAGATAGATCTCAATTGATAATAAAAAAAATAAACAAAGCAACTATCCAACATTACAGCCGGTATGGCTTTGACCCCGCAAGGGTTGTCCCTTCCTCAAAAAAGAATCCAAAAAAAATGTGGTCTGAGATTGAATCCTTGATCGATGGAATAAAAAATACATCACTCAAAAAATTGGTAAAGCTAATCTACAGATCGAATAAGAAAAGATTGCTTGTCTTACCTGGGTCAGTAAAAACACATTATAGTTATAGGTCAGGCTTTATAGAGCATACACTCTCCACTGCACAAATTGCAAAAAAAATATGTTCTCTTTATCGTGTTGATCGTGATTTAGTGCTTACTGGAATATTATTATATGGTATTGGAAAGATAAATGAAATTAACACAGAATATGAGGCAGACTATACAACTGAGGGGCACCTGATAGGGTGTAGTGCCATGGGTAGAGATATTGTAAGAGACGCAATTCTAAAGGTTAGAGGTTTCCCAGATGATTTTTCTAAAAGGATTGATCATATTATACTATCCTGCAATCTCTCCAATAAATTGCAATCTCAAGAAAAACCATCTTTTCCTGAAGCATTACTCATCAAACAAATCATACTTCTTGATGCGAGGATGAATCTAATGGAAGTTGCATTAGACGAGGATCAAGAAACTGGAAAATTCACAAATAGGCATAATTATTTTAGAGTACCCTTATATAAGAAAGATAGAATTGAATAATCTTGTAAAAGGTTCCATTTTTACATCTACAGCCATAGGGTTGGGATTTATTTTTATGTTAATTCCTAACTTGGAGTTTATTTCCATAACTGTTTTTCTAGCAGGGTTGACGTTAGGAGTCTATTATGGATTGATAGTAGGTGGCACAACAATGTTGATATATTCTGTTTTAAACCCATTGGGGTCTGGGCTAGTTCATCTCCCGCTACTCATAAGCCAAATATTAGCTATGGGAGGCATTGGTTTTATGGGGGCTCTTGCTAGGATATTTTTATTCAATCTTAATACGACATCTTTAATCCCAATCTCAGGTTTTATTGGTTTATTTTGTGCTATCTGGTATGATGGAGTCACAACTTTTGCATATCCAATCAGTGCTGGATATGATTGGGATGCGACCATAGCATATTCTATATCTGGAATTATGTTTACTTTAATGCATATTCTCTCAAATACCATAATCTTCTCAGTAGTAATTCCAGGCTATATCAATCGTATTTCCAATTAAAATGAAAATAGTTTTATCAATTTTATTTGGGACGGTGGCATTGGCTGAAAGTTTTCAGGTCATTCCATTTGATTGGTCAGGTCAATTTGGATATATTAATGATGGCGGTGCAATATTTTGGAATTCAGATTGGCGTTCGAATCGTCTTTTATTTGATGGAACTTGGGCGATATATCCTAGGATGTATGGATCAGAGATTGAGGATGGATTCAAATTTGATAATTCTAATACATTTAATGGAAAAGATTCTGTAAGTATAGATTCATATTTCAAATATGACCAAGGAGATTATTTGCTTGATCGATTTTCTTTTACAGTAAACTACGGCATGCAAGAAAGGCGTGCAAAGTTACATGCTTTTAAGAGAACATATGCAGGCAGTTTCAACCAATATTCAAATGCCTCTCTCCAACCACAGCAACAATCCTACCTATTTACCTATGAATCAAGCAAAGGTAGAGATGATGGTGGATTTTCCTTAGGACATTTCAATACATATTCAGGATTCCCTGACTCGACAGTGGCAAGCATAATTGATAGTCGTATTACCACGTCAAATATTTTTTGGAAGCGTAAAGGAGAAAGACTAATTACAATATTCATGATTGACCATTTCTTACAAAGATATGAAACAGACCATTCATTATCATTCTTTTCAAATTCTCGCTATTTGACAAGAAGTCGATACCAATTCGAAGCATTGTTTCCAATATATGATTATGATGCTACTTTACATTTTTCTAATAATATTAGAAGCATTAAGACCAATAAGTTGACCATAACCCAATGGAATAATTGTTTATTGAAATTTGGGAAAGATCACACAAATATTTCACTGGGGTTATTTCACATTGAAGATCAATTTTATATTGAACAAAATCTAAATTTTGGAAAGACCATTGGGCAGATAACTGCAGATATAAATTATAATTTAGATTATAGGCCTGTTCACCCATACTTTATGATTAAAACTTTTGAACCGCCCATTGAAAATTCAGTTTTATTAAAATCCGTTTCTGGTTCACTTGCTATCAATCTAAGTAAAAGCAAAATATCTTCTACGCTTTCTCATTTAATCGATGAAAACGAATTATGGGATTTAATCAAAGATGATTCTTTAGCTTATGATGCTTGTTATAGAATGATTGATTTTTATTATCAAACTAACATAATTCCTTTTCTTGATGTTGAAATGAATTATATAGTTCAAAAACGAGCAGGGGTCTATTCAGGAGGAATTGGCAAATGGTTTGAATTAAAATTCAAATCAAACTTTAATATATTTAATGAAAATATGCTCATAGACATAAATGGCGAAATAAAACACTTGAGAGATCGTATAGCTAAATCGAATCTAAACCCCATAGAAATGGTTCCAAATGTGAATCCTAAATCCTATGACGGAAGCCTTGAACCAATAAATATCATTAATGCAAGCATTACAGCTCAAGTATCTAAATTCATTATTTCTTATGAATGGTATAATATCAGCGAATTGGTATTTAGTTCGATTGGCTCAGAAAAGAATAATTATTTTACTATTCATCCAGATATGACAGACCTTGGTCGCCAGGTTAATTTATCAATTACTTGGCTGTTCCAAGATTAATCACTATTCCAGGAAGCAAAATCTCCAGGCAGTGTGCCAACCATTAATGTCCTAGTCAATTCACCGAGATCATTGTGGACATACACAGTATCTGGTGAAACATAATCACTCATTCCAAGATATAAGTATCCATCATTTGATGATGCGGAATACAGATTGTGATATGAACCTATCTTGCCTGACATATTCAGATTTAAATCAGTGGTTAATGGTGCAACACCTCCATTGACTGTTCTGTAAATTTTATCACTGAGGTTAAGTATGTTTCCACCGCAGACCAGGCCTAGACCATAGTTGATTATTGATATTTCACCAGTTTCCAAGTCTACGGTACTTGAACCATAATAGGTAGAAGACCAATCAGAAGAATAGAAAGTCCTAGATATCCATAAACTGTTATCATTGATTAACATATGTTCTGGTCCACGACCTACTTCGTATGTTTCAATGATATTCTTAGTGTTGCTATCAATTTTTACTACAATAGATCCATTATTTGGGTCATACAGATTTAATTGAGGGATGCTTACCCAAAGGTAGTCCCCATTTGATACTATATCTTCTGGAATTCCATTTAATGAAATGGAAGCTACAATTGAATAAGTAACTAGATCAAGAACTTTCACATCGTGTGAATTCCAATTTGTGAAATATAGCTTATCTCCAACTATGACCATTTCTCTAGGGCTTGAATTATTAGTTGCAATATCAATGCCAGGCAAACTAAGGCCTGATTCTGTAATACTATATCGTTTTATTAAATGGCTATTGTTCACAATTACAAAAAGTTTGTCACCATTGACTAGTATTGATTGAACTATATCTCCTATACCTTCAATAGTCTGAATTTTTTCATTCTCTGAAAAAACCGATATAGACCCATCACCATTTCCATAGGTTCCTTCAGAAGCAACAAATAGAAGATTTGAATTTTGAGTTTGATCTAATGAATCTTCACAGCTAGTAAGTATCAAGAATGTAAAGAAAACTATTTTTTTCATAGTATATACCTATTTTGTCATATACGGGTATGTAAAGATTGGGTTAACTCAATCTCACTTTTCTCCCGAAAGTGTTAATGGGTAGTAGTCATTTATCCAGGTCTCCTGACTAATGCAGTTTCAACTAGACTCACCTTCTTTCATATTAAAATAATAAAATGGTAAATATTGAATCAGTATTCTGCAATCACAGTAGCGGGGACTGTACCTGAATCTCACGGGTTTCCCTGCCATAAATGAATATTATTTCTAACGCCATATTACAAATGGTAAAAAGATGTATCAACTGTAAAACTGGCTATTTTTCTATATTTTAACAGATTAATTTTTATTATGTCACAGGAACAAAAATTATGGTTTATAATAGATATTGGTTCTGCTCCTATTTATGACGAACCAACCTTCAGGTCTTCCTGGATTACTGAAGCAATCTATGGAGAATCATGTAAGATTCTAGATATAGAAAAAAACTGGATTCAAATTAAGTGTGAAGATGGTTACACTGGGTGGATAAACTCTTTTTATGGTTTTCAAACAATGAAAAGAAATAATCCGAAGTATATTGTTGCATACCCAAATGATAATGGATTATTTAGTTGTAAATATCCATTTGGATCGATGGTACAAGAGGAGATATCAGGTACTATACCAATTAACGAAACATTAGGATTAGATAATGTTTTGAATATTGCTCATTATTTGTTGGGGACACCCTATAGATGGGGTGGTAGGTCATCATTGGGGTTTGATTGTTCAGGCCTAGTTCAATCTGTTTTGAAAATTTGTGGTCTTAATATTCCTAGAGATGCTCAAGACCAAAAATTCTTTTTCAAAAATGAAAAAATCAATCTATTTGATGCACGACCTGGAGATCTTCATTTTTTTGGTGAGAAAGATAAAGTGACCCATGTGGGATTTTCTACTCAAGGGGCTGGGCTTTTACATTCTCAAGGCTTTGTAAAAAAAGATTCAATTGACCATTCTATAAAAGGACATAATAAAAACCT
>CALCSS010000174.1 GCA_937893835.1 uncultured Fidelibacterota bacterium | reverse complement strand
TGGTGTGATGATGCCAGTTGGAGACATCCAAATGGACCCGGAAGTTCAATAGCAGACAAAATGGACCATCCAGTGATCCATGTATCTTGGTATGATGCTCATGCATATGCTATATGGGCTGGCAAAAGATTGCCCACAGAATCTGAGTGGGAATGGGCAGCAAGAGGTGGAAAAAAAGATATAAGATTTCCTTGGGGTAACTCAGAAGCAAATAGATCCTATCAAAAAGCAAATCTTTGGCAGGGAAGGTTTCCATTTATGAATGAGGTCAAAGATGGTAACCAATGGTCATCAAAAGTAGGGGAGTATTCACCGAATGGATATGGATTGTATGATATGGCCGGTAATGTATGGGAGTGGTGTGTGGATGAATATGATATCAATGCTTATAAAAAAAGATCAATACAGAATTACCTAGTGGATCCTGTATCAAAGATCACCTATGACCTTGTAGACCCTGGCCAAGAAAAGCGTGTGATGAGAGGTGGGTCATTTTTATGTGATGAGACCATTTGCAGCGGATATAATATCACAAGACGAATGCGTTCGACACCAGACACAGGCTTTATTCATACTGGTTTTAGATGTGTCATAGATGTTGATTAGAGATATGTTTATTTTATGGATAGAATAAAGGAATAGAGATGAATCATTCATATAGCAGGACCCCAGTTAATTTAATGATGACATTATTCGTATTGCTCTATGGACCATCTTGTGGGAAAAAAGATAATACCATACCAGAAAGGCCTAATATTTTATTTATTATGTCGGATGATCATGCATACCAAGCCATTAGTGCATATAATGATAGATTGATCCATACTCCAAATATCGACCGCATTGCTGAAGAAGGTGCACTATTTACAAATTCTTGCGTGACCAACTCTATCTGTGCACCATCTAGAGCAACTATTCTAACAGGAAAACATAACCATATAAATGGAAAAATTGATAATCGCTCACCTTTTGATACGACACAGGTGACATTTCCTCAATTATTTCAACAGGCAGGTTATCAGACAGCCATGTTCGGTAAACTTCATTTTGGGAATAATCCAAAAGGTGTAGATGATTTTATGATCCTGCCTGGACAGGGACACTATGTGAACCCTGATTTCATTACTAATCGTGGCGATACCACCATCACTGGCTACGTGACCGATATTATTACAGATCTAACATTGGACTGGTTACAAAATAAAAGAGATGAAGAAAGACCATTTCTAATGATGTATCTACATAAAGCACCTCACAGACCCTGGTGGCCGGACCCAGAGAAGTTTAAAGAATTTTCAAAGAAACAATATCCATTGCCTGAGACCTTATTTGATAATTATGAGAATAGGGGAACTGCCGCCAAAACTGCAGAGATGAATTTGCTAAAGGACCTGAGGTACGGACATGACTCAAAGATCAGACCAGAGACCCTGGAATCAATGAATGACATTGAACCATTTGTTCAGCCATATAACTGGGGTGGTTCTGATGGATTTACAACTTCCTATGTTCGTTTTAATGAACAGCAAAAAACTATATATGACCCAGTGATCGATTCAATAAACGTGTGGTTTCAGACTAATTGGCCAAAAATGACAACCAAAGAGAAAATGGAATGGAAATATCAGCGTTATATGCAGGATTATCTTGGATGCATCTCTTCTGTTGATGATAATTTGGGTCGTGTTCTAGACTATTTAGATCAAAATGGATTGGATGAGAACACAATTGTGATCTATACATCTGACCAAGGATTTTACTTGGGTGAGCATGGCTGGTTTGATAAACGATTTATTTATGATGAATCATTTAAAACACCTTTATTGATACGGTGGCCAAATAAGATAAAGCCGGGAATAAAAAGAACTGAAATGGTTCAAAACTTGGATTTTGCACAAACGTTTTTAGATGCAGCCAAAATCACTGAACCAGAAGATATGCAGGGTCAAAGCATACTACCTCTATTACTTGGTAAAGAGGAAGAATGGACAAGGGATGCTGTCTATTATCATTATTATGAATATCCAGCAGTACACATGGTAAAGAGACATTATGGCATTGTGACTGAAAAATATAAACTAGCACACTTTTATTATGATGTTGATGAATGGGAATTATATGATCGATATGCCGATCCAAGTGAAATGAATAATGTTTATGACGACCCAGCCTATAAAGAAATAGTAGAAGAACTCAAGATTAGTTTGGCCGACCTCCGCATACAGTACAATGATTCGAAAGAATTAGATCAGTACTATATTGAAAAATATCTTAATCAGAAATAAGTATTTCTGTTTGGTTGGAAGTTATTTATTTTAAATAAGTAAATTATTAAATGTTCCAGAATACGATCAAGTTATTTATCCTGATTTTTGCAGGTGCATCCTCTCAGCAGATAGCGGTTTTAGAACATGAGACAGAGATGGGTAGACATAATTCCATTGTTCAAGTAGACTCAGATACTTATGCATTGGCATATTCAGATGAAAATGATAAAGGCTGGATAGTGACCTTTACGATACCATCTAATGGAACATCGATCACAGAAGTTACTTCCCTAAGGCATGAAAATAACCAAGGTCATTATAATTCGATCGTTCAGGTAGATTCAGATACCTATCTAGTTGCATATACTGGAAATGGAGATGATGGTTATGTATCGACCTTCACTATATCATCAAATGGTTCGACGATTACCGAGGTGGATGAATTGGAGCATATGGCCGCAAATGGCACGGATAATTCCATTGTGCAAGTAGATGCAGATACTTATGCAGTTGCATATCGTGGTAAGATGGGTGATGGATTCATAACAACCTTCACTATATCATCAAACGGTTCGTCTATCACTGAGGTGGCATCATACGAATATGATACCTCAGATGCATACTACAACTCTCTCATTCAAATAGACTCTGACACCTATATACTGGCATATTCTGGACCAGGTGATGATGGTTTCATAACAACCTTCACTATATCAGCAAATGGTTCATCTATAACTGAGGTGGTGGAATTAGAGCATGACACGGATAAGGGGAGACATAATACTCTGGTTCAGGTAGATACAGATACGTATGCTCTTGCATATGAAGGGCACAATAGTGATGGTTTCATTAAAACCTTCAGTGTCCAAGCTGATGGAACTCTTTCTGTAGAATTAACCTCTTTTGAACTATCTGGTACTAGGAATGATGGGATTAGTCTTCAATGGATAACAGAGAGTGAGATAAACAATTTGGGGTTTATTCTGGAAAGAAGAACGCCAAAAACGGATTGGGTCCAGATAGCTAGTTATGTCACACATCAAGAATTACAGGGACAGGGAAGTGTGTCCCATCAGACGATCTATACCTATACGGACAATA
>CALCSS010000173.1 GCA_937893835.1 uncultured Fidelibacterota bacterium | reverse complement strand
CAAAGCAGTTGATCTCTCAATTAGAGACATCGTTCATTTGGAATTAGGTAAATTAGGATGATATGGACAAGGAATTGAACTATCTATCTAGAGAAAGCATTGGCAAGGGTGTGGCCATATTCTCTATTATAGCATCATTCATATTGATCTATCAATGGAAGGAATATGAGACGCGAGTCTTGAGTGAGGCCAAACAAGCGTCAGCCGATACTTTGAGTTATGATAATGATCGCTCAATAGAGACAGCGGAAAAAATTGACCTATTGGAAAAGATGGCCATGGCTGAACGTGAGAAGATCAAGGTCATGGTGGAGCACGATAACTCTCCACTTACAAAGACATATCCAATGATCATGGATGCAACGAATTCATTTGATCCCGATGTTGGTGATGAGATTCAATATGTATGGAAGCAGATTGCAGGCGAATCAGTTGAGATAATGCCCAACCCCTTTTCAGGAAAGGTGAGCTTCGAGGCAGAGGCTGGTGAATACACCTTTGAATTGACTGTGGCAGACGATTATGGCTCCAAGGCCACAGTGACAAGAACTGTTGTCATTGAGCCTGAGCCTAACACGCCACCTGTCATCGATATGAAGGTTCGTCAGGGGTCAGAATTAAATTAGATATCGATGTTCTTAGTTTTTAACTTAGTATTCTACTTTTTGAACCAACTCAGATCTTTGGACATACATAATGAATAAACAGGTGGTGCTTGGTATAGATATTGGTGGCACGAATACGGTATATGGACTTATTGGTCAAGATGGGCATGTCCATCATCATGAGGAGATTCCAACCAAAGGATCATCGCCTGTGGAAGGCCTTATCGATAGAATAGAAGCCTCCATAAACGATATCCTTGACCAAAATTCAGAGAGTGAGCTCTTGGGTATTGGCATTGGAGCTCCCAATGGTAATCACTTCTCAGGCATGATCCAAGACCCACCAAACTTAAGTTGGGGCAATGTTAACGTCATTGATCTATTTAAAGATCGGTTCAATTGTAAGGTAGACCTGACAAATGATGCGAATGCTGCAGCATTAGGTGAGAAACATTATGGTATCGCAAAGGAAATGACCGATTTTGTTGTGATCACACTTGGTACAGGACTTGGAAGTGGGATATTTAGTGGTGGAAGATTGCTTTATGGACACGATGGCTTTGCCGGAGAGATGGGTCACATGCCCATTGAAGATGATGGCAGAGACTGTAACTGTGGAAATAAGGGTTGTCTGGAGTCATACGCATCTGCAAGCGGGATAAAAAAGACCATTAGAACCTTTCTCGATGATGACCCTGATGATGAATTCTTGAACAGCATCAATGGTGATAAAGTAGATGGATTCTTGCTGGATGCTGAATTTGACAAAGGAAATGACATTGCACGTAGGATCTATGAATATACAGGAAACAAACTTGGACAGGGTCTGGCACAGGCAGCAACCCTATTGAGTCCACAGGCATTCATATTCTACGGTGGTTTTAGTAATGCAGGAAACCGTATCCTGGATCCTGCAAAGAGATCTATGGATCGCCATTTGATCAATGGCCATGCCGGAAAGATAGACCTTCTCCGTTCGGGCCTTCCACAAGGTCAAGCGGGAATTTTAGGTGCTGCCTCCCTGATCTGGGCCCCTTAGAGTTTTATTCCATATTCTCAAACAGTGATGTAGTTAACGTTCCGCGCGCAAATTCTGTGCTATATTGTGGTGCCATAATTTCATTATTGTTAACCAAACAGTAGAGAATAACATGATCCATGTTACAATACTAATGAGTTAATAGGAGCTAAAGGAAAGACTATGAGTAAGACCAATTTTACATTCCAATATGCAATTCTTTTTCTTTTTTCATACCTGCATGCCATAAACCCTCCCCAGTCAGGTGCGTTCCCGATAGGATTTTGGGATCAGATGGAGTCCCAAGAGATAGGCAGTGTCTATGGTGACTCTGGTTGGGTCAGTAAGATCGCACGATGGAGAGATGGAGATCTAAGAGATGCGCAGCTTGAGTTCAACATGCCAGTTCTCTTGGGAAAGTACTCAAATACGACGACTTATTTCACTGCACAAGATTTTCAGAACACGCTGTTTGATGATAACGCGACTGGTACGATGAGTGATTACTATGACGAGATATCCCATGGTGGTTTCACTGTTGATGGTACTGCGCATGGTTGGTACCAATCCACATACACCATGAGCGAGGCAAAGGCCAATACCAAGCAGTATGTGTCAGAGATCGCACAGCTCTCAGATCCTGATGTTGACTTTAGTCAATTTGATAATGATGGACCCGATAATATTCCCAATTCAGGTGATGATGATGGGTATGTGGATGGTATTGCAGTGGTCTATTCAGGTTGCGGGGCTGAATGGGGCCCAGGAAATGATAATCTATGGCCGCACATGAGCAGTCTCGGTAGCTATGATTATACCACTGGAGACGCCTCTGCCAATGGTGGCTATGTCATCGTTAGCAGTTACTTTGTCGCACCAGAGTTGGCAGGTGGTGGAGACTGTTATACCGATATCATCAGGCCCATGGGTGTCTACGCCCATGAGTTTGGACATATTCTCGGTCTTCCAGACCTCTATGATCGGAATGATGGCAATGGCTCTTCTGAGGGTATTGGTAATTGGTGCCTCATGGCCGGTGGGTCATGGAATGGTTGGGCTGGAGATACACCTGCTCATATGTCTGCTTGGTGCAAGCAAGAGATGGGCTGGATCGATCCGGTCGTTCTGGATGACGATCAATCAGGGTTGAGCATACCAGATGCAGAGAACAATGCCTATGCGCTTAAGATTTGGGAAGATGATTATCAATGGAGCCGTTATTTCTTGGTCGAAAATCGTCAGATGACCGGTTATGATGCGGGTCTACCCGCAAGTGGTCTCATGGTATACCACGTGGATGAGAATAGGCGCTACGGATCGCATCGCTGGAGCTCAGGCCCTGTGAATGATGACCACCTACATAAGTTCATTGATGTGGAGGCTGCAGATGGCAATGCGGACATGGACAATGGTGTCAATCGTGGAGATGATGGTGACCCATTTCCTGGCTCATCCAATAACATTGATTTTTCAAGCAATTCGAACCCAAACTCTCATCGATATACGGGTGATGCAACCGATATTGTCGTCACAAGCATCAGTGGCTCATCCAGTACGATGTCAGCTGACATATCACTAGAGTCTCAAAAGGGCATTCCGATCGTTTATGACCATGCCGGCATGTCAGGTTCGGGTTGGGGATATTCTTCCGAACAAGACCATTACGGAGGCGTCCTATTTGAATATCCAAGCACGGAAGAGCAAAATGGCTATCTGACAGAGGTTGACATTGGGTTTCGATATAG
>CALCSS010000172.1 GCA_937893835.1 uncultured Fidelibacterota bacterium | reverse complement strand
CAATACCAGTCTACTTGGAGACTCGTATAGCAATGTCCTTTTAGTGAAAATAGATCATAGAGGAGATCAGCAATGGAAAAAGGATTATACTTTTAGTTCGATAGACAGATTGCATTCAGCCAAAGAGTTGTTAGATGGTAGTCTGATAATGGCAGGGTTTTCTATGTCCAATACAAATTCAAGTAAGGATTTATTGGTCGTTAAAACAGATTCACAAGGCAATATAGAATGGCAAAGAACTTATGGTGACCTGCAGGATGAAATAGCCAATTCTATTGATGTATCAAGTGATGGTAACTTTATCATTGTCGGAGAAATGATCAATGCAAATACTGGATATAGCCTATGTTATTTATTAAATATTGATAGTGAAGGGGCATTGAACTGGAGTCGTACATTTGGTGGTAGTCAAAATGATTATGGATATTCAGTGGTTTCTACAAATGATGCTGGATTTGTGGTAACGGGATTGACTAGGTCTCAAGGTGATAATAATGGAGATGCTTGGTTAATAAAGGTCGATAGTGAAGGGGAAGTTCAATGGGAGAGAACCTACGGAGGTGAGGGTACTGAGTCTGGTCGATCGGTACAGCAGACAGATGATGGTGGATACATTATCATTGGACAAACAGACTCTTTTGGCAGTGGCTACAATGATGCCTATTTATTGAAAACTGATTCTCAGGGGAATGAAACATGGTCCCAAACTTTCGGAGGTATAGGCACTGATCAGGGCAGGCATGTCGTTCAGACATACGATCAGGGCTATGCGATCTCGGGCTATACAGATTCTTTTGGGGAATTAGGTGGTTTTAATTTCTGGTTGATAAAAACAGGTATTTCAGGGGACTTGGAGTGGCAAAGATATTATGGTGATAGTGGCGATGATAGAGGACTTTGCGGAATTCAAGCAACAGATGGTGGTTATGCCGTTACTGGTTATACTAATGTAGGTGGCTCCAATGCTCCAGATATATTATTAATAAAGACAGATGATATTGGCAACACTGATCAAATACAATAATTTGACTCTATGATCATTACAGAATGGTTGTTTCATTGAAATTATTGAGTATCTATGTGATGGGAGTCTTCTATGTAATTGTTGGATTAACGCATTTCAAAGACCCTGAATGGTTTACTCGAATTGTTCCACCTGTCTTACCATACAAATTGGCGTTGGTATATGTGAGTGGATTATTTGAGATGATCCTGGGAATCTTTTTAATGATCCCTAGGATGCGAAATATTGCAGCTAAGGGATTGATAGTTCTACTGATATGTGTATACCCAGCGAATATATATCTAGCATTGACAAACGGTGCGGCAATGGAGATATCGCCTTCAATGGCCTGGGGTAGGTTGCCTTTTCAATTTGTATTCATAGGTCTAGCATACTGGCACTCTAAAGATTAGTGGTCTATAAGTTCAATAATGAACAGGGGCATAATTCACAAATGAGGTAAGCGCATTTAATAAATTATGCCCCGTTCTCTACATACCAAACGTACCTAAACAAGTACATTCTAATAAATATACGTTCTAACTTTCCCACATCCCTATATGCAAAATTTCAGACGTGACAGGCATCACATCAATGTAGGATTATTTTCAATGAGTTATATGTTTTTTACATAATACTTTTCAAATTAACATTATGAATAATGAATCAATTATGGATCTAATTCCAAATCGTACCGCTCTTGTTTTGATACCTAGATTGGCAGCAATTTTATTCATCTTTCTACAGGTAGTAGGTATGAAGGTCTATCCTGGTGGCACAATGTATGATGTATCTACAATAGGGTATTCATTCTCAAAAAATTTCTTTTCAGATATGGGTGCTTATGCTGCTCGAAATGGGGAACCAAATTATTTATCAATGATCATTTTTTCACTCTCACTTACAATTGTTGGGGTTACTTTTTCCTTATATTATTTATTCTTAGCGAGAGTATTGGGCAGCCAGGATAGAATAAATAATCTATTGGTCAGCATAGGAACGCTATTTGCGATAGGTGGTTCAATCTGTATGATAGGTACAGGCTTCACACCTTCTGATATCGTATTCGCGGCACATGTTTTTTTTGCAAATAATATCTTTCACTGTTTTTTGGTCACTGCATTATTTTATACAATAGCCATCTTTCGGTCAGACAGTTTAAAAAAGAGATATGCAATGGGATATGCCATATTCTTTATCTCAATTTTTTTCTATGTTGGGATCCTCCAATATGGGCCCTCTGCTAATTCAGGAGAATCGGCATTGATCTTTCAGGTCATTTCCCAGAAAATGATCGTGATTGTCTTCTGTTGCTCTGTAATTCATCAAACATTTGGTTTCTCACAGTCTGGTATTTTAGATCGGTAATATTGTTTTTCTTGCCTATGGAACAAGATAAAATTTTAATAAGAGAATATAGTCCGGATATGGATGAACTATCACATGACAACATCATTGATGCGATTCATTCTAATAAAAACAATATAACTTATTCACATAAGATAAACGGGCGCTGGGAGAACCAATACCTCAGCATTCAGTTTTTACCACAGATAAAAAAAATTTTTCATTTTGCGTGTAAGGTTGGTAAAGAGATGATTGATAGATCATTGATCATTCCTCATAAAGAGATGGGACTTCCTATGGATGAATTTTGGTTTAACATTGCCATGCCTGGAGAGTCTACAGGTTGGCATGACCATAAGGATCGATCTCTGCTATCAGGGGTTTATTATCTCAAGGTTCCTGATAATGCAGGAAATATTAATTTTAGAGAAAAGAATGGAGACCAATTTCGCGAATGGCAAATAAGATCTCAAACTGGTAAAATGATATTGTTCCATTCAAATATGGAGCATTCTGTCTCAAAGAATAAAAGTAGTGAGAATAGAATATCAATTGCCTTTAACCTCTATGCACTGCCTATTGATATTGATGCATTTTCTGATTCATATTCATCAAATAAATTTTATTTATAACTTAATTGATCTTCATAAATTTAGGCTTGCATAAAGTCTATTAATTTTATTCTATTGGAGTACATAATGAAACGCTTAACCTTACTGTCCTTTGTCTGTTTCCTGATTATAATGGCCATCACAGCAATGAATCATTCCCCGGATAAATCCTCAGGATATGATAATTGCCAATTAAATGCTCAATGCGAACAGCCGAAAGGCTGCAGTGCCAATGCCGAGACTTGCAAGATTGATGATAATAAATCATGCTGTTCAGCCAAGGCCAAAAGCACTTGTAAATCAGATTGCACCAAGCAGA
>CALCSS010000171.1 GCA_937893835.1 uncultured Fidelibacterota bacterium | reverse complement strand
TTTTACCGGTGAGAAGCTACGTCTATGGATAGGTGTTGCTCTATAACGATCCAATGCATCAAGATGTATCTTTGTTCCATACCCACTATTACTATCAAATCCATATTCAGGGTATACCTTACCGTACTGGGCCATTATGTTATCGCGAGTAACCTTGGCTATGATCGAGGCAGCCTTAATAGAGTCAATCTTATCATCACCCTTGATCACACCTTCATTTGGGATCTGTTGTGATCTCAATGCCTCACCATCTATCAAAGCTCTATCAGGTACCATTGGTAATTGTGCCAGGGCTCTATCCATTGCAAGGAACGTGGCTTCTCGTATGTTTATCTTATCAATTGTACTTACTCCTACCTCCCCGATCCCAGTACCAAGGGCATGTTCAATGATGATCGGATATAATTCAGTGCGTCTCTTTTTTGATAGTTTTTTCGAATCTTTTAATCCCTCTATCGAATGGTCTTTAGGTAGCACTACCGCAGCCGCAACTACGGGTCCTGCAAGGGGACCTCTTCCAACTTCATCTACACCTGCGATCATTTCCATTTTTTCTTTCAATAATACCCTTTGTGGTTACCCAGACTTCTTTTAAAATAACAACCTTGATTAATAGAGGTTAAATAACATGGACAGGAAAACTGCAGGTTTTATCTCCTTCGGAATCATCATTTTCATTATCTATGCTTTTGGGATTCATATCTTTGAAGCCGTTTGGTCATTTCCAAGCCAGAGAGCGGTTCCGCTTATGGTCTTGGCCCTAGTGGGTACGGGAATTTATGCCACATTGAAACTAGGATTCCCACAAATAAAATATTTAAGACATGGGATAAATGTGACAAAAGGTGCATACGATGATCCAAACGACGAGGGTGACCTTAATCACTTTAAGGCACTGACAACGGCATTATCCGCAACTGTGGGCATCGGAAATATAGCAGGAGTTGCAACTGCAATCTATTATGGAGGTCCGGGTGCGTTATTTTGGATGTGGGTCACAGCATTTTTTGGGACCACATTAAAATATGCTGAGTGTACCCTATCATTAAAGTATCGTGAGATGGACGCATTGGGCAAGACCGCAGGAGGCCCTATGTATACTATCGAGAATGGACTTGGTAAGAATTGGAGGTGGATGGCCGTCGCATTTGCCTCATTTGCCATTATTTGTTCTTTTGCCACAGGTAACTCCATCCAGTCCTTCACTGTCTCAGATCAATTATACTCAGAATTATCAAATATCGTCGGTGATACACACTTTTTAACAACCAAACATATGCTATGGTCTGGCTTTGGTGTTTCAATATTTCAATTTCTAATTGGAATTCTTATGGCTGCGACCGTTGCAATGGTCATCATTGGTGGTATTTCTCGAATCGGAAGCTTTACCGGTTATCTAGCACCAATAATGGCCCTTATCTATGTGATTTCAGCAGGATTGATCATTGTTATGAACATAGATAAAATAGCAAGCAGTTTTGGCCTGATCATTTCGATGGCCTTCAACCCACCTGCGACGATCGCAGGAACCGGAGGTGGAATTTTAATGACAATGCTGTGGGGAATAAAGCGTGGCCTATATTCAAATGAGGCTGGACAAGGCTCTGCCGCAATCGCCCATTCGACGGCAAAGACAAGATACTCTGTCAGGGAAGGTGCAGTGGCAATGCTTGGTCCATATATTGATACACTGATCATATGTACAATGACAGGACTGGTCATTATTTCAACCGGAGCCTGGAAACATACTGAATTCTTTGTCAAGATCACTGCCACTTCATTGGATGAGGCCAATGAGGCCTTGAGAATTGGAGTGTTCCAGGGCAAAGAGCTATTTAATAGTAGTCTCCTTACATCATTCGCCTTTAAGGAAGGTCTAGACTTCTTGTTTGGATTTGGTGACAAGATCGTAACGGTGTCAGTCCTTCTATTTGCCTTGTCAACTGCGATCGCATGGTCATTCTATGGGAATAGGGCTGCGGTATATTTGTTTGGTGAAAAAGCCATCACACCCTACCTGTGGGTCTATGTCTTTTTTACATTTGTTGGTGGAATCGCGGAACTTGAGACCATATGGGCCTTTGGTGATGCCGCATTGGGGATAATGACATTTCCTAATCTTATATCGATCATACTCCTGACTGGAGTGTTGAAACGAATGACCAAAGATTATTTCTCAAAAGAACATGTCCCGAATAGATAATGATCATCTTTTAAATGTAGGCATAGAGGCTTGTCTGGCAGCATCCAACATCATTATGGAAGCTGCAGATCTACCAAAATCAAGCAAGAACAAAGGCAAGACAGATCTGGTCACCAATACTGACATAGGATCTGAAGAGATCATAAAAGCAGTCATACGTTCATCGTTTCAGGAACATTCAATTTTAGCGGAAGAATCTGGACAAGAGCTAACTCCTTCTGAATATCTATGGATCATAGACCCGCTTGATGGTACTACCAATTTTGTCCACGGTTATCCTTCTTACGGTGTGTCCATTGGCATATACCTGAATAATGAACCCTTGATCGGGATCGTATTAGAATTACCAAATAAAAAACTATACACTGCGGTGAAGAACAATGGTGCATATTGTGAAGGTGTAAGGATCAAACCATCAGAGACAAATACCTTGATCGAGTCGCTTCTGGTCACAGGATTTGGCTATGAGCACGGAGATGATTGGAATACGAATATGGATCTGTTCAAGCATTTTACCGATATTACGCAAGGTGTCCGTAGACTTGGTGCTGCGTCCATAGACATCTGTCATGTTGCATGTGGAAAGGTTGATGGATTTTGGGAATATGATCTTAAACAATGGGACACAGCCGCAGGTATAATCATAGCCAAGGAATCAGGATGTAAGATCACTGACATAAGGAGCAATGGTCACAGATTAGATGGTAACAGTATCCTTATTACAAACAGTCTTATACACAATGAGTTCGTTGAACAGGCAGCCAGCTATTTGAATTGATCGCGGAATTGTTTCTCTGACCATAGGCCCACTACCCTTTCAATCAGATTCTTCTTTTTATTTAACTCCAGTATCTCAATTGCCGTGAAGTAAAATGTGGGTCCGATCTCACTCTTTGATCCTTCCCAATTATAATGAACAACGATCTCATTCTTTCTTGAAATGATATTTTCTATAGTTATGTCGTAATCGTACCAAGCCTTAGAGTAATTCATTATGGATTCGAGAAATGAATCAGCGTCCTGTATATATTGATATTTTGCTAGTGGTATCTCCATGGCAGAGAAGGTTGAATCGCCGGACCTGGTGGCAATTACCTTCTGAATCTCTCCTACTGAACCTTTAATATTTAGTCCAGTCGAATCAATGGGCACATTGTTAAACTCATGTATCCTGTCTCCGATAGAAAGTTCTGTCTGGATTGAATCATCTATTATATGAGTGATCAACGCGCTACCATCTACATAATATGCCTCAATGCCCAGTCCCACATAGGGCGTATGCTCATATAGGAAATTTTCGGAGATCATTGAATTAACGGTCATGGTGTCACCTTCATATCTGGCTAAGATGAAAGATTCAATATTTGAATCTTTTATAGGCGGAAGAGCCAGCAAGAATGAAAAGGATAAAGAAATTGAAAGATATGTTCTTTTTATGCTCATTTATTTTCGTACGCCCGACAGGATTTGAACCTGTGACCTTTGGAACCGGAATCCAACGCTCTATCCAGCTGAGCTACGGGCGCATGTGTGTAAGCTACCGACGAGAAACCCACTGATTTTAGTGGGTTTTTTGTTATATCTAATTTATGCTAAATATGTACAAAAACGCACTAAAATGAATGGTTTTTTCAACAGTTTTCCACAGAAATAAGGATCCCCTAACATGCAAAATTTGAATTAAAAGGTGTTACTGGGTATTATTTTAAATAGACCATTTTATGGGTCTTGATGAATCTTGGTGATTGTATGGTATATAAGTATAATCCAGCCGATACGCCTCTTCCCTGCTCATTGGTACCATTCCATTGGGTGAATCTGTTTCCTGCGGTCTGTGGGCCATCTACAAGTGTTATGACCCTTCTTCCCATCATGTCATGAATGGTGAGCGTGACATACGCATCATCTGGTAGATCATAGCGTATCGTGGTTACTGGATTGAACGGGTTGGGATAGTTTTGATATAGTGCATATTGTTCTGGTAATGTGGATGATGTGGAAACGCCCATGAGCTGGGTGCTGTGGTACTCCACGTTACCATCATGGTCCACATCAGCCAAACGATAGTCATAGATCTCATTCTCTTGAACATGATTGTCCGTATAGGTATAGATCGTCTGATGGGACACACTTCCCTGTCCCTGTAGCTCCTGGTGTGTGATGTAACTTGCGATCTGGGTCCAGTCCGTATTGGGTGTTCTTCTATCTAAGATGAAACCAAGGTTGTTTATCTCACTCTCTGTTATCCACTGTAGGGTCATACCCTCTTCCCTGGTGCTCATGAGTTCAAAGGAGGTCAGTTCTACTGGCAAGGATGCATCTGATTGAGCTCCCAGAGCATAATAGCCATCCTGAAGTGATATACTGTTGAAGGTGATAACAT
>CALCSS010000170.1 GCA_937893835.1 uncultured Fidelibacterota bacterium | reverse complement strand
CGAGGAGGGTGTTGAGCTTATCCTGACCACTGGAGGTACAGGTCTAGGAAAAAGAGACCTCACGATTGAAAAAATGGATAAGGTTTTCGATGCTAGATTGCCTGGAATAGAGCAAGCACTTCACGACCATGGGCGTAGGAAGGTTAGCACAGCAATGCTCTCTAGACTCGCTGCTGGAATGGTAGAGGATGTGATCGTCATATGTCTTCCTGGTAGTACAGGGGCGGTAAAGGATGCTCTAAGTGTATTGATACCAACCATCTTTCATTCATTTCATGTCATGAGGGGAGAGAGACATTGACCGATCACCTCCTGCCAATTGTATTTTTCTTTGTATCCTTGGTCTATTCAAGTGTAGGTCTAGGCGGTGGGTCATCCTATACCGCTATCATGTCCTTGACCACAATGAGCTACAAGGTCATTCCGACCACCTCACTCTCCCTTAATCTTGTTGTATCATTCTTTGGGATGTTGAACTTTTGGCGATTTGGACATGGTAGATTGAATTTGGTCCTGCCATTTCTGCTTTGTTCAATGCCAATAGCCTATCTGTCAGGTTCCATCATGGTATCTGAATTCTTTTTCCAAATAATATTATTGACCACATTATTGCTCATTGTGATTCGAATATATATCATCAAGGAACTCAGTTTTACCATCCAATTATCCAGTTTCCAAAAATGGTCCTTTATTATCATTGTGGGAGCATTCTTGGGATTCATCGCAGGAACCATTGGAATCGGAGGAGGGATATATCTCATTCCCCTGATCATCATGTTGGGCCTGGGTACCCCGAAGGAGGCAGCGGCAGCGGGCGCAACATTTGTATGGTTGAACTCGCTTGTGGGACTTGCTGCAAGATCGCAAGTTGTCAGTTTCGATGTTGATCTCATTGCCCCAATGGTATTATCGGTTTTATTAGGAGGTTCGATCGGGTCATACTATGGTGCGACAAAGTATGACTCTGATACCATAAACAAGATAATGGGTCTTGTGATCCTAGTCGCCATATTGTTACTAGTAAGGAAAATGTCATGATATCTGTGGAGGAAGCCAAACAGATCATTGATGGTAAGATATGGATGAAGGATCTTGAGTCCATAGACCTTGAACATTCCTCAGGCCGAATCATTGCCCAGGATGTGACCGCAAGCTTTCCATCACCCAGATTTGATAATTCGGCAATGGATGGATATGCCGTAAAGGCCAATGATATCCTTAGAGCTTCAAAGGATGATCCAATTATTTTGAAGAACATTGGAGTTAGCTCTGCAGGGAAACCGTTTGAACATTCTCTTGGGATTGGAGAATGCATCCAGTGCATGACCGGAGCAAGGATACCCATTGGAGCGGATACGATCATAATGGTCGAGGATTCAAGTGGGTTTAATGACGATGAATATGTGAGCATATATTCTTCATCATCAAAGGGAAAACACATTAGACGGATTGGTGAGGAGATCAAAACAAATGATATATTGATCGAAAAAGGAGCAAATATCACTGCAAGTGAGATTGGTGTATGTGCCTCTTTTGGTTATGACAAGGTGATCGTCTCAGAGAGGCCGACGATTGGGATATTCGGAACAGGAAATGAACTTGTGGATCCGGGTAGTGATTTGAAAGAAGGTCAGGTCTATAACTCCAATCTTCCGGTGTTCATTGATCTTGTGCAAAAGGCTGGCGCCAATATCTCCATGAAAGACGTGATAAAGGATGACAAAGGATCTTTGCATACGTTTCTGAATGATGCATTATCAAATTGCGATATTATCATTTCTTCTGGGGGAGTTTCCATGGGGAGATATGATCATGTCAGGGATGTCATGATAGACCTTGGTGTTGAACAACATTTTTGGAGGGTTGCTCAAAAGCCAGGTAAACCACTTTTTTTTGGTACAAAAGAAAATACACTAGTATTTGGTCTTCCAGGTAATCCGGTGTCGTCATACATTGGTTTCATTGAATGGGTCTGGCCGGTCATTAGAAAAATGATGGGCGAGAACAAGAGCCCTTATTTGAATGGTGTCCTAGAGGAACCATTTCAAAGAGAAAAGGCTAAATACAGGTATTTATTTGGAAAGGCATGGATAGAGGACAATAAACTACTTTGCAAGCCTTCGGGCAAGATGGGTTCGCACATGCTTACATCATCACTGGATTCCAACTGCATACTTAGCTCAGGTCCAGGTCCAGGTACTCTAAGGCCAGGAGACAGTATACAGGTCAATATGTTACCGTGGGGGAAATTAAGGTGAGGCTCGATCCAAAAGATCTGGATCTTTGGATAAAGGGAGGACACTCTTTTACTGCAATTGACCTTCGTCAGAAAGAGCAAAGAGATGAAATGCCTATCATTGGCATCGATCATATCGTCGCTGATGAAAGAAACCTCCCAATATCAGACAAAGATGTGGTCCTCATATGTCAATATGGTCTTGTCACTGAAGGCCTGATCATTGAAAAGGGATTGAGTGATGCATACAGTCTATCAGGCGGGGTCGAATCCTGGAATACATTTCTATTGGATAAGATAGATATGAGTCATTGGTCACGTCAGATCATCCTCGAAGAGATTGGGGTGGAAGGTCAAAGAAAGTTAATGAACTCAAGGGTGGGCATAGTCGGGATGGGCGGTCTTGGTTGCCCCGCTGCCCAAGCGCTTATTGGCGCTGGCGTAATGAAGCTTGTTATAATGGATGGTGACATTGTCGAGCAAAGTAATATTCATAGGCAAGTCCTTTATGGTATCGATGATATTGGATCGTCAAAAGTTGACGTGGCAAAACAAAAACTAAAAAAAATTTATGGGGCAGCATCCATTGAAATAATTGACTCCTATCTTGAGGCAGACAATGGTGCCTCATTCTTCAGGAATCTGGATATTGTGATCGATGCGACAGATAATAATGCATCCAGAGAATTGATCGACCATTTCTCAAAGGAATACAATGTTCCAATGATCTATGGAGGACTTTATAGGTATGAGGGGCAGGTATCGGTTTTGAATGTAAATGGAAGTTGTGGTTATACAGACCTGTTTCCAGATCATGGTAATAGTAAAAATTGTAGTGAGGCGGGAGTTCTGGGAATGCTTCCTGGAATCATAGGTAACATTCAAGCATTGGAGGCTGTAAAGATCATCCTAGGAATACGCCCGAATCTGATCGGTAAACTAATGATATATGATGGCATGAATCATAAAACAGAGACGATTGAATTATGATCAAGGTAAAGTTAAAATGTTTTTCTCAGGTCAAATATGCCTTGGGCACGGGTGAGGTGATCCTTGAAATTGAAATTGGTGCAACGACAACTGAGCTAGAAGAGATGGTCAGAGATCGCGCAGATGGGAGATTAGATGGTGTTGGCCTTAGTGTTGCAATTAATCAACAATATGTCAAAGGTGATGTGGTGCTACATGATGGCGACGAAGTTGTTCTCATTCCACCTGTGCAAGGGGGCTAAATGGTCATAGTTGAGATCATCGATCGTCCCATTGATCCGTTTCCATCTGATGATGGTCGCTTAGAGCAAGGGTCTGAGCTTATATTCAATGGAAGGGTGAGATCGAAGGAAAATGGACAGGAGATAAAAGAGCTGGAATACGAACAATATGAGGGAATGGCTGAATCAGAATTGAAAAGGATAGCCATTGAAACAGCAAATATATATCCTATAAGCGATCTATTTTGCAAGCATCGGGTTGGAACAGTGGCAGTAGGAGAGACAAGTCTGCATGTTGTAATATGGTCAAAACATAGGAATGAAGGCCTAGAGGCCATCACCTTCTTCATATCAGAATTAAAAAAACGTGTTCCTATTTGGAAATGGGCAATCCTTAAGGATGGTACAAAGATTCCAAGCGAATGTAGATATCATTGATCATTAATTGATAAGTTCTGAATACCAATGTTTGGTTTTTCAGCACGTTCCATATCAAATGTATTATTTTGGGTTACTCGAAAAAAGTGGCTCATTCTCTCTTTTTTACTAAGTATCTCATTTTTTTATATACCCTCACCAGATGGTCTATCGCCGGAGGGACATCGTACTTTGATCATTGTGGGTGTAACTCTGATTCTGATCATCAGTGAATCGATACCTCTGCCTGCTGTTGCGATCCTGATCCTTATCATGGAAGTGATCCTTGGTGTTGATACTGCAGATGGAGTTGCATCATCTTTCATGAGTGACGCGGTCTTTTTCATAATGGGATCTCTGATGCTTGCCGTTTCCTTGGTCAATCAAGGGTTAGATAAGAGACTCGCACTGAGTGTTATCAATGTCACAGGTAATAAGACCTGGCGCATTGTGCTAGGGTTTGTGACGATCTCCGCCTTGCTATCATCTTTCATTGGAGAACACACAGTTGGTGCAATGATGTTGCCCGTTGCGCTGGCATTGATTCGTAATGCTGGACTGGATACTGATAAGGCAACGAATCTCTCTACCGTGTTACTGTTCTCAATAGCCTATGGCTGTGCCATTGGTTCCATTGGTACCCCCTCAGGTGGTGGTCGAAATGTCATCATGATCGGTTATTTATCAGAATTTGGAATGGGAACCGTCTCATATCTTGACTGGATGAAGTTCACGTATCCCATGCTATTGATCGAGATCCCGATCGTGGCAGCGATAGTATGGTATACATTCACTCCGTCCCAAAAGATCATGGATTCATCTGTCAGAAAACTTAAGGTCAAGGTTGCAAAGACCGGAGAAATGAACGCGAATCAATATATGGCAATAGCAATTTTCTTGGTGGTCTTTTTTGGTTGGATCTTTTTAAGTCCGTTCATAGGACTTGGAATTGTCGCATTGAGCGGAGTGTTTCTTTATATCTCCTTTGGCCTAGTTGACTGGCAGGACATCAATAAAAATACGAATTGGGGTGTGATCCTATTGTTTGGTGCAGCAATATCTCTAGGTATCCAGATGAGGGAGACAGGTGCAGCACTTTGGGTCGCTGAGCAGACTCTCCAATATCTGGAGCATGTATTTCAGGATATTGCAATTGTACGTTGGTTTGTGGCAGTTGTCGTAACAGGCATTCTAACAAATTTACTGAGCAATGCTGCCACCGTTGCAGTGCTTGGACCGATCATACTAGATATGGGTGGGAATGCAATATTAATGGGAATCATGACCTCAGTAGCATCAGCATTTGCCTACCTAACTGTTGTGGCATCTCCCACATGTATGATTATACATTCCACGGGTCTTATTTCGTCCAGTGATTATTTTAAGGCAGGCTGGAAACTCTTTGTCATATCAGTATTGCTGCTTTTTATGATCTCGACCTTTTATTGGCCTATGCTATTATGAAGATATTGATCGCTATCAGCAGCAAGGAATATTCAGGACCGACACTAGATGTTGGGATGAATATCGCACGAATCCTTAAAGCCTCGACCACCATTGTAGATGTTGGACAAAAGATAAGTGAGTTCAGCATGAAGGATGTTAGTCTTGCGAATGAGCTTATGGAGTCATGGGACATTGATAGACCTGGCGTTGATGTACTAGAGTGGGCATATAAATATCTTGAAAAAAATCAATTCATAGATTCACAGGATATGTGTGATGGTTTTCCCAAACACTCGTTGGTTGATAGTGGAGCAGGTAGGGCAGAGATGCTCTTGCAGGGCTCTACCATTGAAGACCTAAGTCTGATCCTGAGAAATGGTGAGATCATTGATGAGTTAAGGGATGAGGTCCAGACCCATGAATATGATCTGACGATCATTGGTGGAAGTGGGAAGCGCAGCATGGCACATGACCTGGTACAGTACATTGATAGTTCAATATTTGTGGTCAATAATTTTGATCTAGATCAAGATTATAAGATCCTATTGGCGGTTGATGATTCACCTGGCACGTCCAAGGCTGTAAAATATGGTGTACGTGTTGCTCAGGCATTCAACAATAAGGTTGATCTCTTGACCATAAGCAATGACGAGCATTTTGGTGATGAGTATAGACATGCATCAGCTAGGGCAGTGAAAATGATGCGCAGGAGCGGCGTGGAGGCTGAGGCACACTTCAAAGTGGGTGACCCTGTCGATTCTATCGTTGAAACTGCCGGGCAAGATCATATCATCATTATGGGTGCATCCACACAGTCACCCATAGCAAAATTTTTTTTGGGTAGCAAGCCATTGAATGTGATGAGAAATTGCGACTGCCCAGTATTGATAGTTAAATGATTTTTTAAGGAGTACTCTATGTTCCAAGACATTGGATTAATTGTTATCACTAGCCTAGTTCTGATCATGATATCAGTACCGCCGATCCTATTTTTATTTTGGTACATCCATGACAAGAGACAGAGCCAACATTCGGTTCTGAGAAATTTTCCACTGCTTGGTCGCGTCAGGTATTTTTTGGAAATGCTAGGGCCTGAATTCAGGCAATATCTCTTTGATTCGGATGATGAGGGACGGCCCTTTAGCAGAATTGATTTTTCTAATATTGTTGTTCAGGGAAAGTACCTGAAAACAGTAATCGCATTCGGCTCAAAACGAGACTTTGATCAGCCTGGTCTCTATATAAGAAACTCAATGTTCCCAAAGCAAAAAGAAGAGATGAAAATAGAGGCAATGCCAAAGATCAAGACCAGAAGGTACGTGGGTACAGAAGGGCTGTTTTCACGAAACGAACATTTGGAAGATGTAGAGGTGTCACCATGGACGCTACCCGAGGAGGATGCCATAGTGATCGGTCCACAGTGTAAAACACCATGGAGAGTGAGAGGACCAGTGGGTATGAGCGCAATGAGTTATGGTGCATTGGGCGAGAACGCCATTAGTTCCATTAGTCATGGACTGGGAATGGCCACAGGTTCATGGGTCCATACTGGAGAAGGTGGACTCGCTCCTTATCATACCATTGGAGGAGGAGATGTTATCATGCAGATCGGATCAGGTATCTTTGGTGTACGGAATGAGGATGGGACATTTAGTTGGGAAAAATTCAAGGAAAAGGCAGCACATCCACAGCTACGTTGTTTTGAGATCAAACTTGCCCAAGGAGCAAAGATTCGTGGTGGGCATGTAGAAGGCAGCAAGGTCAATGAGGAGATAGCAGAGATCAGAGGAGTAGAGCCTTGGAAGACTGTAGATTCACCAAATCGCCATAATCAATTCCACGATCTGGCGTCTTTGTTTGATTTTATTGATGAGATGCGTTTGCAGGGAGGTAAACCAATCGGAATGAAGATAGTTATGGGAGGGCCTGATAGTGCTGATGAGCTTGCACGCTATATGTCAGAAACGGGAAGAGGTCCTGACTATATAACAGTAGATGGTGGAGAAGGAGGTTCTGGTGCGACATATCAGGAAATGGCTGACAGCATGGGTGTTCCGGTCAGATCAGGGATTATCTATTGCGATGATGCGCTACGAAGACATGGTGTCAGAGACAGGGTCAAACTATTTGCCAGCGGAAAGTTATTTAGTCCAGACAAGATCGCGATTGCCCTTGCCTCTGGAGCTGACCTTGTCAATATCGCTCGTGGCATGATGATTTCAGTCGGTTGTATTGGTGCACAGAAGTGCCATACGAACAAATGTCCCGTAGGAGTTGCGACCACCGACCCAGATCACCAAAAAGCTTTGGTCGTTGATGAGAAAAAATGGAGAGTGTTGAACTATGTTATTACATTACGCAATGGTCTACATACTCTCGCAGCAGCCTCAGGGTTGGATTCCTATACAAAATTCAAAAGAGACCACATCGTGTATAAGGATCAGCATGGAAAGGTCACATCCTTGGAGACCTTATTCCCCTATCCCGATGCTTAGATCTTTTGTTTAATAACATTTCATCGCATAAATTTATTAGTTTGTAATAATAATTAAATTGTAGGAGAGAATAATATTATGGAGCTAGGATCATTATATGAGGCTTTGCATCCAGTTTTCAAATGGTTGCATATCATAGCAGGCATAGTTTGGATCGGTCTACTATATTTTTTCAATTGGATCGGTGCCCATTTCGTTGCAACGATGGATGCAGATACAAAGCAAAAGGTTGTCCCCGAGCTTATGCCAAGAACCTTATTCTGGTTTCGTTGGGGCGCTGCCTATACCTGGGTGACTGGTGTTGTACTATTACATGTGATATTCTGGGATGGTGCAATGTCGATGGGGACCTCACCTGGTAATAATATGTTTGACAATGGTACCGAGGTGACCTCTTTTGCACATGTGATGCTTCTGGTCACATTTCTAGCAGTATTTGCCTATGACTATCTTTACAGCAGTGGATTGATAAAAGATGTGCGTGTCATGACCGGTGTTATATTCCTTCTTATTGCCGGTATCATCTACCTAATGAAGTTCAATGCTGGTTTTAGTTACCGTGCGTTCAATATTCATCTTGGTGCATTATTTGGAACAAATATGGCATTTAATGTCTGGTTCAGGATCTGGCCTGCTCAGCAGAAGATCATCACCTCTATAAAGAATGGAGAAGCACCAGATGCCGACCTTGCCGCTTTGGCAGGCTTACGTTCCAAGCATAACACCTATATGAGCGTACCACTGATCTGGACCATGATCAACCAGCATACCACGATCTTTGCTGGCGGTAACTTTGGAATAACCGACTCTACCAATTGGTTGGCACTTGTCATCATGGTGGCACTGGGGTGGCATGTCGTTTGGCAGTTATATAAAAAATCAGGTACCATAAAGGGTTTCTAATTATCTTTGTCAAGATGTGAAAAGGAAAGCCCTCTGTCTAACAGAGGGCTTTTTTTGTACTTTTCTAAAGTTCAAAGATATATAATAATGAGATTAGACCCCAAATTCCCCTCTTACTGGAAAGATTATGTTCGCCAGAGTTGCTATGCGGCAGTAACGGTATTCCTTATCACCATTATCTTATCAGATAATCCAGTTGTCATCGCAAGCATAGGGGCGACTGCCTTTATTGTATTTACAATGCCAAATAATGTTTCAGCAGAACCAAAACGGATCATAGGGGGGCATTTAGTAGGATTTTTTGTGGGTGCCTGTTTTGCAGTGTTTCCTTTCATGGATGTTCTATTGTTCAAGGCATTGTGGTTCTCATTATCAGTAGGGATCACGATATTGATCATGGTTGTCATGGACGTTGAACATCCACCAGCGGCTGGTACTGCATTGGGTGTGACACTGGTAGGATATACGAATTCTTCCGGTTCTGCGATCATTATAAGTGTGTTAATTCTTGCGTTTATTGGTCATGTTGCCAAGCCATATCTTCGAGATCTAGTTTGAATCGAAGGAACGCCATCATGCTTCTGGTACTTACTGGAGTGATATGGAGCACGGGTGGATTCATGATAAAGTTGATACCTTGGCCACCAATGGTCATTGCTGGATTACGTAGTGGTCTTACGGCGATCGTGATCTTTGGATATAGTAGGCCCCGCGATCTTCGATTTGGGATCAATACCTGGGCTGGTGCTCTTTGTTATGCATTGATGGTCATCTGTTTTGTTATGGGCAATAAGATGACAACTTCAGGGAATGTCATACTGATACAATACGCTGCACCCGTATACGTGGCACTCTTTGGATTTTCCTTTCTTGGAGAAAGGTCAACAAAGGTGGATTGGTTGGCAATTATGATCATCTTGTCAGGTCTTGGTTTCTTCTTTTTAGAGGAGCTATCCTTTGATCAATTATGGGGCAATCTGTTTGCAGTGTTCTCTGGTGTTGGTTTTGCTGGTCTGACACTTTTCATGCGAAAACAGAAAAATGGACGACCGATCGATTCTGTATTGCTTGGTAATATCTTGACATTCTTCATCTGTTTCCCATTTTATTTTGGTGAATTGACATATGATCAAAGTGCGTGGGCAATGCTAATATTCTTAGGAGTGGTACAACTTGGAGTGTCCTACATCATTTATAGTAACGCCATAAGATATGTATCAGCATTGGATGCGATCATATATCCTGTCATTGAACCTATCTTCAATCCAATCTTTGCCTTTCTGTTCTTGGGAGAGTCCATGAGTACCACCGCTCGCGCTGGAGGTATCCTGGTCATTCTAGGAGTGGTTGGTCGTGGAATTATAAGAGAGAATCATCTAAATAATAGTTAGACTGGTGATCTTCACATAAAAAAAGACCTCAATATATTGAGGTCTTTTTCAATTGATGGTCCTTGTAGCCTATGAACTAGTTCAACTCGCAACTCATATCATGTCCGCAACACATTGGAGATTTTATCTTTCCACATCCGTCAGGACATTTTGCCACAGCAACCTGTGTACCATCGTCTTTGGTGATGTGATCATGTACCAGTGATTTTCCACATTTTGCACATTTAAGATCTTCAACACCCATACCACAGTGTTCGCAAGCGTATTTTGCCATTGTTCTTTCCTTTGATAAGTAATTAAATCAATATGTCAATATTATAGAATATTTACTATATCTATAATATAGTTTTTAATTAATAATAGGAATTATTACTATTTATTTCTATTATTAATCATGCGTTACAGTCATCAACGAGAGATCATCAGTGAGATCGTCCATTCAACAAACTCACATCCCACTGCTGATTGGGTCTACGGAGAGGTAAGGAGATATATACCAAACATAAGCCTTGGAACAGTTTATAGAAATTTGAAGCAATTAACGGATGAGGGGATCATAAGGACCATATACGATGGTGCTGTAGCGCGATATGATTGGAATAGGAGTCCTCATGATCATTTGAAATGTAATGTATGTGGTGAAATGATCGATGTGCAATTGCCCAATGATGGTCTGAGACGGACCGTAAAAGATGAATATGATTTTGAAGTATCCGATGTAGAGATCACTCTTGTCGGTAAATGCAATAAACACGCTTAATAAAGGAGTACATAATGTCCTTAGAAGGAAGTAAAACCCATGAGAATCTAAAGGCTGCCTTTGCTGGAGAATCACAAGCGAATAGACGCTATCTCTATTTTGCACGCCAAGCAGATATTGAAGGATATCCCACAGCTGCGGGTGTATTTAAAAACACCGCTGATGGTGAGACAGGTCATGCCTTTGGTCACTTGGAGTTCATGGAAAAAGGTGGTGCGGGCGACCCCGGAACAGGTCTACCAATTGGTGAGACATCTGAGAACTTGAAGGCTGCGGTAGCAGGTGAGACCTACGAATACACAGAGATGTATCCAGGGTTTGCCGCAACTGCCAGAGAAGAGGGCTTTGATGAAATTGCCGAATGGTTTGAGACACTGGCACGGGCTGAGAAATCCCATGCTGGGAAATTTCAGGAGACCTTAGACACCCTCTAAAAACCAATAATGGTTCGTTTCTGGGCATGGTTTTGCCCAGAAACGAACATCTGACATATAAACAAGGACCATCCATAAGATGCTGGATCACTCCAACACCAATGACACTGTCTACGACATAAGAGATCCCTTATACTGGGATAGGAGGTCCTTATACTCAGAATTGGACCGAGTGTATGATGTATGCATTGGCTGTCGACTTTGTTTCAACCTTTGCCCTTCATTTCCTTCTCTGTTTGACTCCATAGATAATGCGGGGAATAGGAAACGTGAGATCGCAGAGGGGCAAGGTAGGGTAGAGAAGGAAAAAGAGAGAGATACATATCTAGACCTTCCTGATGGAGAGCATGCCTCAGAGGCAAGCATCGAGGTTGAATTTCGTGGTGAGGTCTCAGATCTTACTGAAAGTGAGCGTTGGGAGGTTATTGATCTCTGTTACCAGTGTAAACTTTGTGATCCGGTCTGTCCTTATACACCAGGAAAAGAGCATCATTTTCAATTGGATTTTCCAAAATTGATGACGCGAGCGCAAGCTATACGAACTAAAGAGAGAGGTGTCAAGATCAACGATCGGTTTCTATCCAAGACTGACCTCACTGGGAAGATCGGTTCGGTCCTTGGCCCTATCATCAATTTCATCAATGAAATTGGACTTGCTAGATGGCTTCTTGAAAAGACCATGGGCATTCACCGTAAGAGGATCCTACCTAAGTTTGAAAGGAAGAATTTTGAAAAATGGTTCAAAGATCACAAATCCCTTATAGATGACCCCATAGAAAAGGTCGTCATTTTTGGTACCTGCTTCACAAATTCACACGATGTTGACCTAGGCAAGGCTGCAGTCGAGATCCTCGAACATAATGACATTGAATGTGTATATCCAAAGCAGCAATGTTGTGGTGCACCATTCTTAAGCCCAGGAGACTTTGATGGGTTTGAGAAACAGGCCAGGCCGAATATCGATGAACTTTATAAATGGGTCGAGGATGGCTATAAGATCATAGTAACAGGTCCACCAACATGCAGTCTAACACTCAAAAAGGAATACCCTGACTATCTTGGACTCAATGAGAAGATCCAAAGGGTATCAGAGAGCACCTTCGACATATCAGAATATCTGGTGTACCTGAATAAGCAAGACAAGTTAAACAAGGATTTCAAAGGGTCCATTGGGACCGTGAACTATCATGTCAGTTGTCATCTCAAGGCACAGAAAATGGGTTTCAAAGGGAGGGATATCCTTCGACTTGTTCCCGATACGAAGGTAAATCTCATAAACCGTTGCAGTGGAATGGATGGTGGATGGGGAATGAAATCAGAGTTCTTTGATTCATCAATGAAGGTTGCTGAGAGGTGTGTGAATGACATCAACCAAAAAGAGTATGATATTGCATGCTCGGACTGTTCTCTTGCAAGCCATCAATTGAGCCAGGCCAGCGAGGGAAATGTTCAGCCGTCTCATCCTATCATTGAACTGCATAAGGCATATGGAATAAACAAGGATCAAGGAATCACCAATGAAAAAACTTGAAATAGAATCGTTGCTAAATATCATAGAATATGAAAAAGTAAGGGATGATTACAGAAAGGATATCATACAATACAAGAAAAATAGACGTATTGTTTTAGGCTCAAATGTGGCCATGGTATTTGAGAATGAGAGGACACTGGGTTTCCAGATCCAGGAGATCATGAGAGCAGAACGTCTGGTGCATGATGAGCAGATACTTGAGGAGATAGAGGTCTATAACTCCATAATGCCTCCAAGAGATGGACTGAGTGCGACATTGTTCATTGAGATAACTGATGAAAAAAGAATAAAATCAATATTGAATGATTTCATTGGGCTGACAGATGGCGAAAACCTCTATTTTGAGATAGGAGGTGATAAGATATTCGCAACATTCGAGCAAGGCAGGGAACAAGAGGACAAGATAAGTTCAGTACACTATGTCCAATTCCATTTTGATCAAGATCAAAAAAATAAACTTGCCGATTTATCTCAAAATGTCAATATTGGAATTAACTATAATAATTATGTGTATTCTGTTCCTGTACATGATCAAATGAGGTCTTCCCTTCACGAGGATCTATAGAAAATAGTCACCTTCAGATGGCTTTTTTTTGGATGGATACTTGGCTATCTTCACCTAGAAATAACAGGGATTAAATGAAGGTATATATCAGCGTGGACATGGAGGGCATTACCGGTGTGACTCACTGGGATGAGGTAGAGCACAAGAAGCCCGCAGCATACATCCAGTTCCAAGAACGAATGACGCAGGAGGTTTTGGCGGCCTGCAATGGAGCCAATGATGCTGGCGCAAAGGAGATCTGGGTCAAGGATGCCCATTACTCTGGTCGAAACATCCTAGCAGAAAGGTTACCCTCTAATGTAAGATTGATTCGTGGCTGGAGTGGACATCCTTATTCAATGGTCCAGGAGTTAGACGATAGTTTTGATGCCTTGATGATGGTGGGGTATCACTCAATGGCAGGACAAGGAGGTAATCCACTGGCTCATACCATGTCCTCATCCAAGATCGACACTGTTTTTATCAATGATCAGCAAACCTCAGAGTTCTTTCTTCATGGAAATATTGCCGCAAAGCACGGTGTCCCTCTAGTTTTCGTCTCAGGAGATGCTGGGCTGTGCGAGGAGGTGCAGGGTGTATGTCCCAGTACGACCACACATGCGACCATGGTAGGTGTTGGTGACTCTACCATAAGCATTCAGCCGGAAGAATCTCGAAATACGATACAAAAGAAGGTTACTCAAGCGCTAAAGGGCGATCTGAGTGGTTGTGTCTGGAAGCATCCTGAGATGTTTGTCCTACGCATACGTTACATCAAACAGCAATCAGCCTATAAAGCTTCTCACTATAACGGTGCTGAATTGATCGATGCAAAGACGGTCCAATTCGAGACAGATGACTATGATGAGATAATGCGTTTCATGCTCTTTACCGTATAGTGGATCTTCCTTTTCAACCTACAGAGAAAGTTCTACTACCCATCCATGGTTCAGATGCACTATTTCCAGTCAATCAAGTTTATTGTGTTGGCAGAAATTACGCTGCACATGCAAGAGAGATGGGTGTGGATGATAGAAAACCACCATTCTTTTTTACTAAACCCAGTTGGACCATTACCACCGGTGATGTCAAATATCCTCCAAATACTGAAGACCTTCAGCACGAGGTAGAGCTCGTACTGGCAGTTGGTGAAGATGTGTCTATTTTTGGATTTGCGGTTGGGGTAGACCTCACAAGAAGAGATATTCAGGGCAGGGCCAAGGAGAATGGGAAGCCCTGGTTCAGCGGGAAAAGTTTTGTAGGCAGTGCACCGATTTCTGAGATAATTCCAATCAAAGGATCAGAAGACCTTTCTGATCTAGAACTTACTCTCAAAGTGAATGGTGAGTTGAGACAGTCAGGCTCTTGTTCGGACATGATCTGGACCCCGCCAGAAATATTATGTGAGATGGTAGCGGACATACCATTATCTCAGGGTGATCTAATTTTTAGTGGTACACCTGCAGGTGTTGGCAGAATACAATCTGGAGATATGATCGAGGCGACCATTCCTGATAGAGCAATACTCTCTTTTAGTATTATTTAATTCATGAAATTAGCAAGTATAATTTTTTTGATTTCCTTTTCAATGGCCCAAGACATGCAGGTTAAATATGTAGTCGCATATACGATCGATGTGGATTGGGGAGGAGAAGTAGAATCAGTCGCAGAGGTCACTGCTGCACCAGGTTACGCAAGATTTAACGGTAAACTAAATCCCAAAAGGTGGATATTCCGATTGCTTGGCGGTGAGAGGGGAATCATAATAATTGCCGGTAATGATAATAGTATAGGCTATAATGCAAAACGTGAAAGGTATTGGGTGCAACCATATGGTAGCATGAATATTATGGCGGATATGAGTTTGGGTAATCCATCAAAAGAAAAATCAGAAGAAACTTCTACAACCCAAGAACCGAAAGAAAAAGAAACTTCTGAAAGTGAAGAGCAAAATCCCTTTATTGAACTAATTAATGCTATATTTAATGATGATACTGCTACTCCTCAAATAGAGAGGGTTGAAGGCGATGGTATAGAGATAGTCAATGGATTTAGAACTAAAAAATGGACAAGCACTATCTCTACTGAAAGCAATACACTGGTCATTGAAGAGTGGATGGTAGATGAACTCCCTTTAAGGGATTTACTTTATTCATACTTATCCGCATTTATTGAATCGGACACGGTTGAAAATTTTAACATGCCAAAATTTTCTTCACATGATATTATTAAAGGAGTAGACTCCACATATGCCTTCGAACCATCAAATGAAAGCATAGTATTGGCAAAATTACTGGTAGACTCTGATAATGGTTGGATTCAATCAGCTTCCTTTGAGATAAGAGAGTTATATACAGTACCATTTGATGCTTCATCTTTTTCGATACCTGAGGAATATGAACGGATAGAGATTGAGGAAGAAGAACCAGATTTGGGCGGAAAAGATAAAGAAGCAGATTAGAAACTGATTGGTTTTTAAATCAAAAAAAATAAAAAAATAACTAGAGAATAAGATGAAACTCACGATTGAAAATATTTCAAAGACCTACCCTAATGGGGTAGAAGCACTAAAGAAGGTCTCAATAGAGATCAGTAATGGCATCTTCGGATTACTAGGACCAAATGGGGCAGGGAAATCTACTCTTATGAGGACCATAGCCGCCTTACAAGAAGCAGATAGTGGTACCATCATGCTTGGTGACGTAGATGTTGCAAAAGATAAGCAGGCGCTAAGAGAAATGCTGGGATACTTGCCTCAAGAGTTTGGTGTCTACCCAAAGGTCTCCGCAATTGACCTACTAGACCACATGG
>CALCSS010000169.1 GCA_937893835.1 uncultured Fidelibacterota bacterium | reverse complement strand
AGGGCACGACCCTACGGTATCTTTCTTTTTCCTGCTCTTTAAAATTCCAGCCATTTTCGGAGGTCAAATGTTCTGCCTCTTCTTTTGTATATCGTTTGCCAATAAATTTGCTGGGTTCTCTAAATGAATCATCATTCTTATCTACAATGACCTGTGATACAAGTGTCACGACCTCTCTATCAATGTTCATATCCCTTAATTTATTTTGAAGAGATTGCTGTATCATATAACCGATCGATCCCTGAGTACTTGCAACGCATATGCCTAAAGGTAGAGGAGGTATAGAGTCTTGAGTCAATTCCATTCTCAATATCTCGTTACCAACCTGGGGTCCATTTCCATGGTTTATACATAGGTTGTATCCTCGATCAATAAAATGAGCTACTCCTCTGAGCGCTTGACGAGTGCACTCAAATTGTTCTTTAATACTTCCCGTACCATTCTTTGGAGAGATACTGTTTCCACCCATTGCGATCATAGCTGTAGGTATGCTCAACTAGTCCTCTTGGAGAAAAGGATATCTATAGTTTTTCGGAGTATCAAATGTCTCTTTGACAGTTCTGATGGATATCCAACGTTGGAGATTAAGTTCTGAGCCGGCCTTGTCGTTTGTACCAGATGCTCTACTTCCACCAAAAGGTTGCTGACCAACAACCGCGCCTGTGGGTTTATCATTTATGTAGAAATTGCCTGCAGAATGTGTAAGGTCGTCCTTCGCCTGTTTGATCGCAGACTCATCGCTACCCATCACACACCCTGTTAGTGCATATGGAGACGTTGAATCAACAAGTTGAATGGTTTGTTCCCAGTCTGAGGGATCATACAGAAAGATCGTTAGAACAGGGCCAAATATTTCTTCTTCCATTGTCTTGAAGTGTGGGTCGCTTGTAAGTATGGTAGTTGGCTCAATGAAATACCCAGTCTCATCGTCATATGAGCCACCAGATAATATCTCTGCATCAGGTGAAATTTTTGCATGATCGATGTATTCAACGATCGAGTCATACGCGTTCTTATCTATTACGGCATTCATAAAGTTTGTAAAGTCCCTTGGAGAACCAATCTTTACGGTTTCTAATTCTGACAAATATAGATCTTTAAGTTCATCCCAAATGGTACTAGGGATATAGGCTCTGGACATTGCAGAACATTTTTGTCCTTGAAACTCAAACGCGCCTCTTATCATCGCAGTTGCCAATTCGCTTATGTCAACAGATTCATGGGCCAAGCAAAAATCCTTTCCGCCTGTCTCACCTACGATTCTTGGATAGGTCTTATAGCGATCTATGTTCTTACCAATGGTCTTCCATATGTGTTGAAAGGTTTGGGTCGATCCCGTGAAATGCACTCCCGCTAGATCTGGGTTGGTCAGAACAGGGTCCCCAACCTTTGAACCTGAACCCGGTATGAAGTTTATCACTCCATCAGGCAGGCCAGCCTCTTTTAGCATCTCCATGATGTAGTAGCATGGTAACACGGCGCTTGATGCAGGTTTCCATAGGGCAACATTACCCATGAGTACCGGTGCACAAGGTAGGTTCCCTGCTATGGATGTAAAATTGAATGGAGTAATGGCAAATACGAATCCCTCAAGAGGACGATACTCCAATGAATTTTTGACCCCTTCAGGAGATATTAGAGGTTGATTATTATAAATGTTTTCTGCGAATTGGCAATTAAAGTTGAAAAAGTCAATAAGCTCACATGCAGAATCAATTTCGGCCTGAAAGGCATTCTTACTCTGATTGAGCATCGTTGCAGCATTTATTGTATCTCTCCATGGACCTTGGAGTAATTCCGCAGCCTTTCTAAAGATAGTTGTTCTTTCTTCCAGGGTTACCTTTGACCAGGAATTCCAGGTCTCCATGGAATTATCTATGGCAAGTTGTACCTCGCTTTCACCCGCCATATGAAAATCTCCTAGGACATGCTGGTGATCATGAGGTATGACACATTTACCTTGTTCTTCGGTCTTTATCTCCTTGCCACCAATTAGTAAGGGTATCTCAATTACCTCACTCGCTATCTCATCATATTTAGCCTGTAGGGTCCTTCTCTCATTTGAACCAGGTTCATACGATTTGATCGGTTCATTCACTGCCTTTTGATTGGTATTCATAATTGGTTATCTAATATTATAAAAAATGTTATGGAAATGGTTGCAAAATTACCTGACATTATATCATATCACAAGAAGGAGAGTGGTCTAAACCTCGGCAAGCTGATCTTCAACGGTCATTGATGCATCAATGAACATATCAAGTGCTTCTCTCATAGAATCAAGGTCAGGTGCGGTCACAAGCCTCTGTCGAAAATTTGATGCTCCAGGAAATCCCTTTATATAATTTGAAAAATGTTTTCTCATCATATTGCTGCCTGTTCTCTCTCCTTTATTTTCCAATAAAAGGTCAAAGTGTCTAGCGCATGTCATGGCAATATCATATAATGAGGGGGGAGGGGGAGGGTTCTCACCATTTAATGCCGCGACGGCATTTTTAAAGAACCAGGGATTGCCTTGCGCGGCCCTTCCCACCATCACACCATCACAACCGGTCTCTTCAAACATCCTCATCATATCCTCAGTGTTACAGACATCACCATTCCCTATGACCGGAATGGAGCAGGAATCTTTTAACTCTCTAATATAGTTCCAATTTGCCTTGCCTGTATAGCGTTGCTTGGTTGTGCGTGGGTGTAGGGTAACAGCCTTCACACCAATATTTTCCAATCGATGCCCGACCTCAGGTATGACAATGGAGTTATCGCTCCAGCCTGATCGCATTTTAACTGTAACAGGTATCTCAGGAACAGATTCGACAACGGCTGCTGTAATATCATCCATGAGACAAAGGTCCTGAAGTGCGGCTGACCCTGCGCCCTTTTTTGTTACCTTTGGTACAGGGCAACCATAGTTTATGTCAATTATATCTGGTCTGAATGAGTCAAAGACAAATCTCGAAGCTTTACTCATTACATCAGGGTCACTGCCAAAGATCTGTATGCCGATGGGGCGCTCAGATTCTTCAAAACGAATAAGACCAAGGGTCTTACTATTTTCTCGAATGATTCCATCTGCGGACACAAACTCAGAGTATACAATGCCGGCACCCATTTCCTTGCATAATATTCGGAAAGGGTAGTCGGTCACGCCCGCCATTGGAGCAAGGATGATGGGTGTCTCTATTTTTAGATCACCAATTTTCACATTGAAGATTAAATCTAATTAAATTAAGAACTGAATAATATTTCATTGACTGACATTGCATAAATATCAAATAATCAAATTTGGTCTATTGACCCTTTTCCACTATATCCCTTTTCAACTGAGAAAGAAATAATTGAAAAAAAAATTGTCGGCACTCAATTGAATCATTAATTTTGCGGGCTTTTTTCAAGATCAATCATTAAGAAAAGAAATATCCATGAGTAGAGTTTGTGACATAACCGGTAAGAAACCAATGTTTGGTAACAATGTGAGCCACGCCCACAATAAGAGTAGACGTAGGTTCAATATCAACCTTCAGAAAAAGAAATTTTGGTTACCTGATGAAAATCGTTATGTGACCCTTCGCATCTCAACAAGAGGAATGCGGGTCATTGATAAAAAGGGAATCACAAGAGTTGTCAAAGACCTTAGGGCCAAGGGAGTCAAGGTCTAATTATATTATAAATTATCTAATATGTTTTACTGAAGCCCCTCTCTGAGGGGCTTTTTAGTACAAGCGTCCTGATCTTCATTAGGACGCTTGTACCTATCATGCTTTTAATCTGATAACCAACCAGTTTTATTTAATCGTGTTGCCTTCTTATGAAAGCAGGAATTTGAAGATCCTTTCCATAGATGACAGGTGCATCCTTTGTATCGTCAAATGTTAGCACAGGTTTTTTCTCTTCCACTTCTTCTTTCTGATCATCTTCATGACCTTCTGTATTTTCTTTTTGTGCATGTAACGGTTTATTGAACTGCTCCTGAAGCTGACGAGTAGGAGGGGTGTTTACCGTTCTCATTTCTGGTTTACCATGTAGGTCATTGATGTCTGCCACTGCTTTTGGAATATTGAATCCAGTTGCGATCACAGTGACCCTTATCTCATCATCAAGTGTCGGGTCGATCACTGCACCAAAGATGATGTTTGCTGATGGACCTGCCTCTTCAAAAATGATACTGGTGGCCTCGTTTGCTTCCATTAATGTCAGATCATGTCCACCGGTGATATTCACCAATACACCCTGTGCACCCTTAATGGATGCATCATCCAGTAAGGGGCTAGAGATTGCTTGTTGCGCTGCTAGGACAGCCCTTTCCTCGCCAGAGGCTACTCCTGTTCCCATTATTGCCTCACCCATATTCTTCATGATGGTCTCAACATCAGCGAAATCAAGGTTTATCACACCCTGGACATTGATCAGGTCAGAGATGCCTTTTGCGGCCTGATGAAGTATCGTATCTGCCATTTGAAAAGCTTCTGGAAGGG
>CALCSS010000168.1 GCA_937893835.1 uncultured Fidelibacterota bacterium | reverse complement strand
CTTGAGATACTCCATAGGTCGGAGAATGAAATACTAATCACCACAAAAAGAAAACTGAGCAATGAAGACCAAAAGTTTATCCTTATCACGAGCCTGATTGGTTTTTGGATTAATGCATCAATCCTATCATAGTAATTTGAGAATAATGACCAGAAAGAAATAAATATCATATAAAGATATAGATAATTATTATTTGGAATTATCACTTCAAACTTTTTGTAATTCATAATTGCAAATACAATTGTGAAAATCAGTAGGTCAATCATCCAAAGTAGTTTCTTTAAATTAGTTTTACTGATCATAGAATAAACATTCCCGTAATGATTACATTTTTTGTATATAATCGGAAATTTATCTTAGACTGAATATTGGAACTGTGTTTAGAATCACAGTTATTATATATAAGCATTGTAGTAATACGCTAAGATCATTGTTTTATTATTTTAATTAAAAAATGATAGCGATCTACAACAATAGAGGGCACTCCCTTGGTTATTGAAATCTACTTAAATATTCTAAAAAGAGCTAAAAAAATATCTTAACTAAAACTACCTATGTGGTTTGGGTCCTTTTTTATTAGATCAAAGCTTTCTGGATAATTTGAGACGAACCAACTAATAAACTTATTTACATCTATGTTATTATGTAGACATTGATCACGTCTATGTCGTTGTTTTTCCTTATTATTTACATCATTCAGTATCTCAACAACTTTTTCAATAATGCCTTCACTTGAATGATATATATGCAAAAGTCCTTGTTGTGCTTGTGCCTCTAAAGTCCCAGCGGTTAATGTATTGACATATATGCTTGGTGTACCCAATATTGCACTTTCAGAGGCCATGGTTGCTCCTTCGCCGATAAAAAGTTCTGCATAAAATAGTAAGTCGTGAATTTCAGTTGGTTTAATGGCCAATTGATAACTTTTTAGTATTTTTGGCAGTACACATTCAGATGAAATAAAAACTTTTGCATATTTTTTCACCTCTTCGATTATACTTAATAAAGAATCCTGAGTGAAGCCTTTTTGACCAATATCATGACTGGCATCCCATGACACCAATCTTATAATAACAAATTTATCATGGGGCTCTAAGTCTAGATTCCTCAGTACTTTATTATTGGGTTTGAAATAATTCTTTTGAAGATAACATTGTTCCATAAATCCATTGAATCTTAGGTGCTTATTACCAAGGTCAATTTTGAAAACTTTGGGTGTTAGTACCACATCACTGAATGGTAAAAAAGAAATTATCCCAAGTTTAGCATGTTCTGTATCAGTAAGGGAAATATGAGGTTTGCCAATTAGGAATGATACATGACCAGCATACGGAGATGCAAAACTAAGAAAAAGATCAGGTTTAAAAATTCTTGATAATTTGAATAATTGAAAATCTGCATTTATTAAATAAAATAATTTTCCAATTAAACTTTTTCTGCCTTTGCCTCGAGAAACATATGGTATAGAATAATTATCTAATAATTGATGGGTGACGTCCTTATCTCTTGCTGTGATCATGATATGATGGTTATGATCATTGAGGAATTTTATCGTATTTTTAAAATAATGAACATGTGCTGGATGTCCTATGTCTATGAAAATTTTCATTTTATAATAATAAGGAAAGTTTTTTGATATTTGATCATTATTTATAATTGCTTAGAGTATAAAATATCTTTTTCAATTGTTTTGCTGATATGCTGATATCATGGTGTGATCTTCTATTATCAAGATTCTTAATTAATGATTTAATTATTTCTGGATCATCTGTTATTGATCCAATGATTTTTGAAAGTTCTTTTGGATTGTTTGGGTCAAATAAATAACCATTTTCATTATTGACATATTCTGGTATCCCACCAACATTTGAACCGACTACTGGTGTTCCACATGCGAGTGCCTCCAAACCTACAAGTCCTAGTGGTTCCTGTCTTGAGGGAAAAATGAATAAGGTCGCAATGTTATAAAGAATATTCAATTCATATTGCTGCACCTTTTTAATAAATAGTGTTGATTGTTTTAAGTTGGGAATCTGATTTAATCTATCCCTTGCATTGATGATCTCTGGCCCTTCTGAGCAAATAATCAAAGTGATTTTACTTAATTGTTCTTTTGTTAAGGATTCTAATGCAGTGATTAATATGTCAAGGCCCTTTCTTTTAATTGCATTTCCTGCAAATAAAAGAACGACTTTATTTGGATCTATATGATATGAATCTTTTTGGTTTATTATTTTATCATCGGCCATAGGAAAAAAAATATTATAAGAAATACCTGGAGATACAACTTTGACCTTGTTCTTTTCCACACCAGTGAGGTTTAGGACCTTGCTCTTAATGTCATTACTGTTTACAATAATTTTATCAGACTCTGAAATAGTTTTATTATAAATATTCTTATATAGGTTTGATGATGTACTATACAGATTTAGGTCACCACCATGGATATGTAATACAACAGGTAGATGAAATAATCTTTTCAATAGAATTGCAGTATAACCACTTATCATCACACCATGTGGATTTAATACATTATATTGTTTTATTCTCAAAATAAGTCGTAGTAGTCCAATAAAGTAAACAGCATATTTTAACAAGTTTGCTAGGACGTTTTTTTGATTACTTGCGTTTCCCCAATAGTCATAGATCATATTGTAATAAACATCTGGCTTTATGGATTGTTTGCACAATTCATTGACAAGATTCTTGATGAAGATTTGGTTTGTATTATTTTTTATAGTTGGATAACTATTGCAGATTATAGCGATTTTTATCATTTGTATTATTAAATATAATTGGATTCCTAGGTCATACCTGATGCGCTATCTCTCTATTTGATATTTTTCCAAGGAAAAAAAAGAATAGACTTCCTGATGTTACCGAATCAATCACATGTCCGCCAAAAAATGCATAGAGAAAAAATAATATGAAAACTAATCCATCTCTATTGAAGATCTGTGAAATATATAACCTGTAATTTTTAAATAGGATAGAACAGAACAGGAATAATCCTACCATCCCATATTTAAAATAGAAATCAAAAAAGTCCATCGATGCATGGCGGAATATGAATTCTCCTCTTTTTTCCCAAAATATGTTTTGTCCCGCTAGGCTAATGCCAAATATTGCAGAGTTGAAATTATTAAAGGATTCTTCCATTTGGATGTTCATTGATGCATATCTTCTGAAGTTTACAGAGGCGACATTGTTTAATGCCTCATTGGCATATAATCCACCAACTTTTTCAGCAGCAGCAATCGATTTCCTAATATTAAGGCCAAATCTTTCTTCGTAAAGTTCTACAGCCTTTGTAGAAGCATAGTCAAAAGAAAAGAGTACAATAAAAGCCATTATATTATAAATGATTATTTTGTTTAAACTTAAGTATCGTCTTTTAAGCACAAAGAATATTGGTATTATAAAGCCAAAAATACTTTTTGAGGCAATCACAAATCCATTAAAAAAAGTTAGTATTATTGGGATAATTCTTCTCCTGATCGCACCATCCATCAAAAAATAGGTGAAGAATATGAGATTTAATATTGATACAGGGTTGCCTCCTTGAAACATTCCCTTTGATGTTCCAGAAAATCTATACGATTCCAGCCCAAAGCCAAAAAAATAGCCAATTGCAAGATTCAGTGTCAGTATACTGAAATTAATAGTAACTATTTTTTTTAACATTTTTTCATTAATAGTGAACCTATTTCTCATATATACCAAAAGAAATATCAAGAATTGTTGTCTAAAGATATACGTAATGTTTTCAGTTATCATTCTTAATGATGGATTAATTGAATAATTAAGAATAAGGTTAAAAATAAAATACGCAAATATTGCAAGAGATAATAATTCATCAATAAAAAGTTTTTTATTTTTCAACTTAATTAGATAATAAAATAATAGCATAAATAGAATTGGGCCTCTGACCCAGAAGCCTATGTTGAATATTGGATTTGTAATTCCTGAGTAAATTCGAATGAATCCACTAACTGCATCAATCAGAAGAAATGAATATAAATAATACTTTATAACGACATTTAATTTGATCATATAATGATAATTCTAGCCAATTGCATCAAAGGATCTGATTTTTATGATGGCTACAAATATCTGGTATCCGATTCCAATGATAATCCCAGTAGTATAACCAATAGCAATGCCTATCAATTGATATTTGGGTACCAGTAAGATCCAGCATATTGTAGAGATAAGGAGTATAAAGATTCCTCCAATATTTGGATAGAGTACATATTTTGTCCCAGAGAGGAAAGATACAAATGGTATTGAGATCATTCTTATGAATATACTGGGTAATATTATCTTTAAGATCAAACTACCGTTAGAAAATTCTTTCCCAAATACAGAAAGTATATCATCAGCAAATAAGAAAACTATTAAACAGATCATCGCAGACAGGCCCAACATCAGTGTATTTGTTTGGTTAAATATTTGATAGATCTTTTGTTTGTTACCCTCACCAAATAATTTTGAAAACTCAGGTAGGAACACTTGGGTGAATAATTTAGGAACAAACATTAAGACACTGGCTATGGATAGAACTGAAGAGTAAAGTCCTGCATCTGAATGATTCAAATACATTCCAATAATTATTACTGATATATAGCCTGTACTTGTGCTCGCAACTGTACCTATCATACTCACCAATCCATAATTAGAAAATTCCTTAATTATTTTCTTATAATCAAAGTCATCACTAGAGACCATTTTTTTTGTTATTGAATCAAAATTTCCAATGAATGTTTTTATCCCTAGAAAGCAAAATAATGCATAACATAATACATAGCACTCAACAAGAAAGGAGGATTGCCCTGAATAACATACATATATAAGTGCAACTAACATGATGACAGCAGAAATAATCTCATTCATTGCGTATGAACGAACTAGGTCTATACCGTAAAGAGCTCGTCTAATAAGTATGTAAAAAGACCTAAGGAAAATGTAAGATAACAATGTAAAGAATAAATTGGGTGATAAGGAAAAATGTTGTGAGAAATAATCCCAATTAAGTGCAAGAATAATCCCAATAATTGATAAAATGATTATTGGTCCAATAAACATGATTTTAAAGACAAAGGTGAATTGTTCTAGATGATTACGACCGCGATATTCTGCAAGATATTTATTTCCAGAACTGCCAAAAAAATTTGTAACAAAAATCGTAATAATCAGACAAAAACTTAGAGAGATATTAATTGTTCCCAATATCTCTCTACCAAAGGTCCTAGCCACCAAAAAGTTGAATGCGAATGGAATCATTCCTACAAAGGCAAGTGCTAGACCCGTGTAAAATGAGTTTTTAATTAGACGCTGGCTTAGCGGGGAATTAATATTCGTATTAACTTTTTCTTCTATCAAGATAAAGGGTATATGGAATAGCTAAAAAGATTCCGCATATAAATGAGAGTATAACGATCAAGGTACGCTTTGGTTTGGCCTTTTTGACCGCAGGTTCAGCGGTATCTAAGACGTTGATCAGCAGTCTTTCTTTTGCCTCATCAATTTTTGCTATTTCAAATTGCTGTCTTAGTGTTATGTATACAGCGCGATTTTCTTCTACAGTACTTTGCAGTCTTTCTCTCATCATTTCTACGGACGGTGTATCTAGTCTCAATGGATGTTTTTTTCGAAAATCTGTCAATGAATCTTCTGAGTTTTCTGTTTGTGTCTTTGCCTCTTTCATTTGCTTTTCAACAAATATCTTATTTCTTGATGCTTCTCTTTTTTGTTCGACAGAAATAAAACTTTTAACATATTCTGAGATGTAATTTGCAATATCAGATGCCAGTTGTGGATCCTCCATCAAAACCGTCACTGATATCAAACCAGAGATTTCTTCTTTGACTGAGATCAACTCATCCAATTCTAGAATTGCTTCATAGGTTTCTTTATCGATTTTATTTGAATTAAATCCACCACTTGGTAAAAATTCTCTTATCCATTTCATAGGAGAGAAGAATGAAGGTTTATCCAGTTCCCAGTATTTTATCAAATTCGAACCTTCTGGATATTCCATTGTCTGCCAATTTTTTAGGACTATATTTTTTTTCAATCTCCTACTTTTTATAATATCAGGTATGTTATAGGTGGGTGCACTTGCTAATCCGCCAAGCCCAAAAGATTTCGCAAGACCTTGAAAGTCACCTAGTACTCCTCCATTTTGGCTTAACTCACCAGCAGGGTAGAGAGAGATCTTCGATTCAAAATAGATTGTTGCTACTAGAGAATAAGTCAGACCTATTAGTGTGCAAAATAATGCGAATTTTGTTACAACAGCCCGTTTATTCAGTAATATTTCCCATATGACCTTAATGTTTATTTCATCATTCTCAGTAATTAATGGTTTTTTTTCTATTGCACTATTAAAACGCTGTTTATCTATAAGGTCTCTTTTTTTCAATTCTGCTATACGATTTCTCAGAGTTTTTTCCGTTAATCCATGTTTTTTTGCAACCACCTCTCTTTCAGCAGGATCAGTGACAACACTTGGATTGTCTTTAACGATATTTAATATCTTTTCTTCGTGAGGTGTCAATTTCATATTATTATTCTAGAATATTATTTTTTATGTAGGAGATAATTAATACTGATTGGTATAGTGCACCTATTACTTCCTTGGCAGCATACCATTCATTGTACTCTAATTTATCTGGAACGAAGACAACATCTCCACATTGCAGGTCTTGACTATTTTTCAATTTAAGTCTCTGACCTGTTGTCGCTTTGATAACAAATCTTTTTCGGCTTGCATTCTTTGTTATGCCACCAGCTATTTTGATATAGTCCTTTGCATTATATTCTGTTATAAAAGGATATCTACCTGGCGATTCCACTGCTCCAATAACCTCGACATAAGGGAAATATCTTTGTATATAGATAACATCTTTATTGGTGACCAGATGATTCTTATTTTTTATTGTTTGCAAGGATGTCTCTAGAGCTCCCTTTTCTGTTCTTATTCTTGCCTTTACATATGCTCTTTCCTCAATGGACCTATTTAATTCATCCTTTAATAATATGCGCTCTAATTCACGATCAGGGATTTTCACAATTGCGCTGTTATTTATATATATTCTTGAAGTATCAGCACTTGATAAAAATCCGCCTGCTGCATTGATAATGTCATTGATGGTCGTATTGCCAACCACTATTGGATAGGTACCAGGGTAATTTATTTCACCAATTATTTCAACAATATTATGAGGGTCTTTATTATATGAGTAGGGTACCATAATATGATCCTCAGAAGATAATTTCTTATCTATAGCCTGTTCAGAGGTCAGATAGATTGCCTCTGAATTAAAAGGTGATTCTGTTCTGATCAAACTAATGTTATCTAATTTTGCATCTGGATGATAGCCACCAGCAATGTCCACAGCATCAACAATATTATCACCTAGACCATATTCGTATCTGCCTGGTCTTTGGACACCACCTTGGACAGTAAAAAATCGTGTTTTATATGGAATCTTAATTACATCTTCTTGATGGACATAAGGGTTGAATTCCGAGTTCCCTGTGACCTTGAACTTTTCTAGGTCTACCTTGATCGTGTCATTCCCTCTAAAAATCAGAATATTTCTCTTTGATAAAAGATCAATGTCATTGCCAGGTGTTTCTTCCAGGCCTAATTTCCTGTTATAGAAATCATCTACGGCTATGCGTGATCTCATGCCAAATGTCTCAGAGAAAGATGATTCTTTATTGACCTTTACTGATTCTTTTTCCTTTTGATTATATTCAGATACGATCTGATCAAATAGATCAGAGACTCTGGTCATTGGAGTCACGATAAAATACCCAGCATTGCTGAACTGCCCTATCACCAATAATCTGAATTGCCTAATTGCCTCTAGCTCAATATTGATTTTCACATTTGCATTCCAGGATTTTATCTGTTTTTTAATATCCTTAATTAATTGTGCCAATTTGAGTTTATTGCAATCAATCATGCCAACTGAAGGAATAAGCAACTGTCCTGTTGGTGATATAATTAAACTATG
>CALCSS010000167.1 GCA_937893835.1 uncultured Fidelibacterota bacterium | reverse complement strand
CCATCGTTGGTATCTTCTGTTCTTTCTCAATGGGTGGAGGAATCAATATCGCTGAATATTTTGGCAGTTCATTTCAACACTACCTTGGTGAGACCTTTTTTGATGTGATGGACAATCTTTCATCAAAGTATATGCTTCCATTTGGTGGCATGATGACTGCCATATTCATTTTGGTCAGATGGGGGGTCCCATCATTCCTATCTGAGTTTGGTGGAAATATACTTGATTCTGAAAAAGATAAGTTGATCGTGACCATCCTCTGTATTATTGCGGCAGGTGTTGCAGGTTTTATTCTATTGAATGAACTTATTCAAACTGTGACAGGAAGTGCGATAATAGGCTGATTCGATGATCATTGAAAAAATAGTACCGGTTGGCTCTCAAAATCACATGAGATGGAAAGACTTTTTTTCCAATATTGGAAAAAAAGCTGACTCCCAAGGGTGGATACAACTTTTTTCTATCTGGACCCTGACGGTCGCAGGAATTGTCTTATCGATGGATATACAAGATAGGTATGTCTATTGGGATTGGGATGGTTGGATAGTCGGACTGGTAAAACTTATGATAGTATCGATTGTATTCATTTCTATCCTTAATCCCAAAAAGATATGGACCGTTGGTAAAAAAAGATTGAATATTAAGGAGATCTTCATTCATGGTGTGGTTGGGGTCATCCTCTTGTTGCTCGGATGGATAGACATAGGCATGATCGAGGCAATTTCTAAAGGTAAACTTGAATCTATGGTCATGGTCACATATCTGATCTATAGTGCATTATCAATAGTACCCTATGTTCTTTCATTTCTATCCTGTTTATTGGTTTTTCAGTTCATACTAGAGTTAGAAGAGGATAAAGGGACTTGGAATAATCTCAATTGGGAAAATAAGTTAGGATATCTATCGATGTCTGTTGTTTTCATGGTGCTGGCAATGTTGTTAGGAATCTCTCTAGAAGACCCAGTTGCTAGCACAGCCGCTGCAGTTGCCCTTCCATTTTCTGCGATCGCTCTGATCTGGCCAGATCATGTCAGGCATCTTCAAAGAGCTAGATTCTATCCGCTTTTTATATTTGCCATGTTCTTGTGTGTCAGAGCACCTTGGTTCCTAGTGCCTCTTGCTGTTCTTTTCTTTTTACTTCGGACAGTTAATTATTTCAGATATGGTATAGTGCATCCATCATTCGGTGTTGATTTTTTAGAAGAAGATTAAAATGTATGACGTTATCATTGTAGGTGCAGGGCCTGCAGGGACAACTGCTGCACTATATGCCCATAGACTAGGCTTGAGATGTATCGTACTTGATAAGGCAATATTTCCAAGAGACAAGATATGTGGAGATGCTCTTTCAGGCAAGACCGTACGAATCTTGAGGGAATTGGAACTCATTGAAGGGATTGAACACTTGAATGGTTCAGAGATCAATAGAATTACTTTTGGGAGCCCGAGTCATAGTCAGTTTGACATACATCTTAAAGATAGTCAAAATAGTCGCCACATAACCAAAGGATATGTCATTCCAAGGCAAATATTCGACCATTATCTTTTTCAAAGGGCAGACCAGGTCTCTGATACCAGGCAAGGGTTCACTGTCAAGGACCTGATCTATGATGAAAATGTGATCACAGGGGTCAAAGGTAATGACCAAGATGGAAAAGAAGAGACATTCTCGGCTCCAATTGTGATGGGGTGTGATGGTCCAAATTCCATTATCTCACGGAAACGTGGTCTTTATGAGATGGATATGAAGAACACGGCTGTTGCCATCAGGTGTTATTACGAGGGGATAGAGGGTCTCACGGACCAGATAGAACTCCACTATGTTAGCGAAGTGAAGCCAGGATATTTTTGGCTATTTCCTGCAGGAGAAGGTAGGGCAAACATTGGTATCGGATTGAGCAAGGATGATGCAAAACAAGAAGATCGCTCGCTTGG
>CALCSS010000166.1 GCA_937893835.1 uncultured Fidelibacterota bacterium | reverse complement strand
CAAGGTACCAGCAGTTGGAACAGTGATAAGATCTGTTGGTGGGGGATAATCTTGTCCGTGAACAATAAAAGATAGAACAGCGATGGTGAGAATAAATTGTTTTTTCATTGTCTCTTTAAATGAATTGGCTTAGGATAAATTACATCACCCATTCGGGTGGTCAAAGAACGTACACGGTGGATGGGGAGCGTAAGGATATCGTTTTCCTGCTTCATTCGAAACTGTAGACCATTATCGGATAGATCAACAAAATCAATTAATAGTCGCTCGCCATTAACAAGTATAAGCTCATCCCACTCAGTCCGAGGAATGATTCCTCCATGAGGTACCAATATCCTGCGCTCCTTTATCTCTCTGGCTATAATATCAGCCTCATCCAAAGTATTATGGGAACGGGGCGGCGGAGTCTTATAAAGTTGATCTGCAGGGGCCATATCTACGGCAACATTTGATATCAACTCCCCGCCATGACCAAATTCCCATATCTGCACTACCATATGTGGTTCTACATAGTCATAGAGATGCTCAAATTTATATTTAAATCTTCTTATTACCCTTGCTGACGGGAGATCTCTCCATCGTTCCTCATAAAGGTTTCCTAAATAATCATAGTCTAACTCGATCTGGCCATATTTCTGTCCATCAATGGTCTGGAATACTATCTTTGATATCTGAACTCCATCATCAAAAGTGAAATACGTTCTCTGATCGGTAAAGGTCATTGGCTCATTTTGTTTATATCTCCAAGTCCTGTACTCTTGGCTCCATGGTTCATCATCACCATATACGGTCAGATTCAAATATTTCCAACGATCGGTATATTCACCTTTTTCCTTTAACATCCCATTTGCATCGTATTGCAACATTTCTCTTTTCTCAATGATACCGGATGATGATACTCTCTCAATTTTGATGGGCTGGTCTTTATCATTATAACTGACAGAAAGATGGGATTTCCCACGACGAGAGGTAGACAGCATGGAAAGATCAGCCTTGAAATTATGGTCACTTTCAAAATACCTGACGTAATAGACATCGCTTGATGGTTGACTATTCACAATACTGTAATAGAGGAAAATTATTAATATATTCTTCATTGATAGCATAATTAGTCTTCAGGTGTAATATCTTCGTCCAAGTTATTTGATAACTGATAACGATATATGGAACTGCTCTCACGGTCACAAACGTAGAGGACACCTCTTTGATCTACAGCAGCGGCACAAGGTTCGCTCATTACCTTTATAGAGTCTTGCTCATACCCAGCTTTTTTAAAGTAGTCTCCATAAGAATTGAATACTGTGACATCGGAATTGATATCATCTACAACATATATGTTCTTATTATCATCTAATGCTATGTCCACTGCATTTGTGAACCATGATGGATCCATGATATCATCTGCCTCTGGCTGAAATCCAGAAGTATAGACCGCAAAATCACCAGAGAGATTTGGATAGATCATATGCACAGGAAAATAATTACCTACCTGAGTGTAATATAAATTTCCCTGATAATCCACATCAATACTTAGAGGCTGATTTACAGTACCGGCTCCTGTTCCAAATCCTTTGACCGTTGACCCAAATCGGCCTGTAAATGCCCAAACGTATTCACCACCGGACAACTCTAGCAATAACGAACGATGAAATTGAATCTGCAGGATACGATATTGATTATTATTTCCACCATAATTATCCGTCACAAATATCATATTCTCATCACCTGCTGGAGCAGTAAGAGCAGTGAATTTGCTAGAATCAGCTTGATAAAAATTATCCAGATAAACATTCATCTCTTCTGATCCATCATAGAATAGATGTGGACCTGTCAACGAATCAATTATTGATTCATTCTGTACCATATCAACTGACGTTAGATTCCACTCATTGTCATTTAATAGAGAAAGCCAAATATCCGTACCTGCGAGCACTGTTGTATCAACATTTGTCTGGGTATGTATGAATGTACCAGATGATGAAACTTTATAGATCGGCACATCGTTCCAATATTGGTTCCAAATAAATATTCTTTGTGAACCATCAATGAAAAAGACATTCATTTTCTTATCCACATCGACATCAATGGGAGAAATTTCATTATTATCACCATCCATCAAGTTACTCAATGATTCAAATCCAATTGGCCTATTGCCATTCTGGTCAAAAACCAAGATCGAGTTATTGCCCTTGTCTGCAACAAACACCCTTCCATCCTGGGCAATGGATATATCCTCTGGTTGATCGAGTCCAAAACTAATATCCCATAAAGGACTTATCTGTAAAAACGTAGTATCTCCAGCTCCAAATTGACCAGGGTCTTTCGAATCGATATCTGATGGGATCACAAAGCGATCCACACATGATACAAAAAAGATGATCAAAATAAATTGCACGAAATGGAATCTATTCATCATAAGGTTAGGCCAATGCTAAATCGTTGTGGATCACTTAAATGGTGAAAGTTTGCATATCCATAGTCCACGCTGACATTCACTGGCCCTGCTGGAACAATGATCCCTATGCCAAAGGTAAGATCCTCCTCGTGTTTATTGAATTTATGGCCGACTCTTAGAAATAATATCTTTGAATATGAGTACTCCAAACCACTGACAATATATTCAGCATTGTCTACTGGATGATTCAATTGCATAGAAACTGTCAACCGTTGTTGGTCAGAGTCCAATGGGTCCAATGCAGCGCCTACCCTGAACTGTGTGGGAGGTGAAAATTTTTCAAATGAGGTTAATTCATTGATCTCAGATCCAGAACTTTGATCCAATATCCTTTTCTCATAGCTTCCCTTGGGAGCAACAGTTTCACCAAAATTGGACAATGATGCGCAGAACCGAAGTGACCTATATCCTGTCCAATAGAATGTTCCCATATCTAATAGTAGAGCATTCATTCCATAATCAGCCATAT
>CALCSS010000165.1 GCA_937893835.1 uncultured Fidelibacterota bacterium | reverse complement strand
ATAAAGAATTAGAAGGAAACCATCGTAGCCTGAATGCTTCCACGCCATCCGTCTGCCCGGTGGGGTCCTTCAGATCAATCGTATCAAACCAGGAAAGGGAACGTAAAACAAAAGAGGGACCAAACACAATTTTTTGCAAGCCTAGTCGGGCTTCTAGTTTTTCACTGGAGTACCGGATCCAGTATCGGTGATGAGATCCATTGTTATGCAATAGGTCATCACCGGAATAGGCCCTGTCTAATTGATAGGCCCATTCTATATCCATTGATTGGTCATTGGATAATAATTTCATCATTGAAAATGTAGGTATGTAACCTATGGTCGACTCAATAGATGATGAACCGTCTGGAATGTCATTACTGGTCAAACCACTTAGAACAAACTGGCCCTTGGTGGCAATGATCTGTGCAGATATAAGAACATGAAATATGAATCCAAATAAAAAGGTTTTGAAATAGTTCATTATATCACGTGTTATTATTTGGTAGCACCAGACAAAGTGCAGGCAATAGAGTGAGGTCGCAGAGAAGTGCTGTACCGATCATTCCTGCAGATAATAGACCGAATTGATAGGTTGGTAGAAAAGCAGATAGTAAGAGCACAGAGAACCCCGATACTAATATTGTTGTGGTTATCATGAGTGCAGAACCTGTATTCATTATGGTTGCTCTTATTGCTTCGACTCTGGTCATTCCTTGCTTCAATTCTTTTCGATATCTAAGTAGAAAATGTAAACTATCGTCAACAGCAATTCCAAGCGCAACAGAGAAGGTCATGGCGGTTGGCGGTCTTATGGAAACACCTAGCCAAGACAGTACCCCTAATACAGTAAAGATAGGTATTAGATTTGTAACAAGGCTTGCGAATAAGATTGATTTTTTACGAAACATGAATGCCATCACGATACTTATGAAAAGAAGTGCTATACCTAGGCTGTTCACCAGTGATTGAACGAGATAGTCATTGGTTCTAAGGGCAACAACCGTCGTCCCTGTACATTCTATTTCAAGATATGGTGGGAATGATTTGGACAATGAGTCCAGTTTTGTATAGATGCTTTCCATTTCAGATGATGTCTTATTCTCTATGAGTCCAGTTATTCTTAATGTATTCTGGTCGCTATTGACCAACTGTAATTGTTGTTTGGATCGTCCACCCAAGATTTGATTTATTATTTCACTATTATAAGAGACAGAATCCTCATCGCCTCGCATACGTTTTATGGATCTCAATAGTGTTGACATTGAAAAGAACCTGCTTTCCATTAGTTCTTCCTTCAGTAGATCTTCCACATCCTCCAAAAAGGGAAAGATATCAGGGTCTAGTACTGTTTTATTTTTTCCTTCATTTTTTTGGTCTAATCGCAATAAGACCTCAAAGGGTAGAACCCCGCCAAAATATTTTTCTGTCATTTTCAGGTCATGGTAAAGTTTATTTTGCGGTCTAAGATCATCCATCAGTGATGCATCTGTAGATAGGTCCTTTATCTTGTATATGGATGTAAAGGATATGATAAGAGGAATGATAATAAATGCCCACGGGTGTCTTGGAATCACATTTGAGAGCCAGTTCAATAGTGGTGAGAATGTATTATCTTTGCCTTTTTCGAATGATTCAAAGAGCATAATACCAGATGGAACCAGGAGGATTGAAACTAGCCATGCGATCATGACGCCCAAGGCAATCTCCAGTCCGAATTCTTGAACGATATTTATGGAGGTTGTCATCAATGCAACAAATCCTATGGATGTCGTAAGGCTTGTCAGAAATATCACCTTGGACATCTGTACCATGGTCAACAGCATTGACTCGCAGGGGTTTGAAGAGTCTCTGGCAAGGTTCTCTCTGAATCTTGCTTGAATATGGATCGCATCACTGATACCGATGATGAAAAGCAATGTCGGTACTATGTAGGTCATGATATTTATCTCTAGGCCGAAGAGACCCATTATGCCAAGTAACCATATCACAGTAATGAGAACCGTCAATAGTGGTAACCCAACAAAGACCCAATTTCGAAATACATATCCTAGTATTGTGATAAGTATAATTGCGATTGGTGGTAAAAAAAGAAAATTATCTCGAAGCATATATCTGACATACTCTGTTCGTAGGACCGATACTCCTGAAAATGTCCAGGACGGGGAAGTATCCAGAGCAAGTTTTTTTATTTTTTTCAAAAGAGCACTGCGATCTTGATGGTTGTTTGCATCATCTGATAGAGTGAGCATGAATGCACCAAATCGAAGATCCTTGGACAATACCCTAGATCCGATGGATGGGTCCGATTGAATATATTTTAATTTTGTAAGTATAGTGTCTCGATTCCATGCCTGATCATCATTGTAGATGTCTCCTAGCCAGGCTTTTGTATCTATGTCGCTTAGGCTAAAGACTGAAACAACACTCGCAACTCCATTGATGTCTTCTATGTCATAGGTGAGTTTTTCCAATTCTTTGAAAAGGCCTCTATCAATAGGATCAATGGGCTCATATATGATCGTAATGACATTGTCCTCACGTCCAAATTCATCGCGAAAGGAAAAATATCTCTCTACCGCTGGATCGTTTTGTGAAAATAGATGTTCAATTGAAAAATCTATGGATAGGTTGGGTAAGAATAGTGCCCACATCACTGTGAGTCCGATGACGCTTAAAAAAGTGCCCCGAGGGTTTGTTATGATTATACGAAAGAACTTTTCAATCATTGATCAATACAGGATATTTAATAATGTAATAATTGTATAAAAAATATTATATCAAATGGCGCCATTTAATTAATAGACATAAAATAGTTTGGTAAACTATGATTCATTATACATCCAAGTGGCATAGAGGTCTAATAGATCCCTCGTAATTGGACCTGGCCTTCCGAGTCCAATTTGTGAATTATTAACTTTCACGACCGGTATGATCCCGGATCCACTATTGGTCAAGAATACCTCAACTAACCCATCAAGATCTAGTAGGCTCAATTTATCATAATAGATAGGATAGGGTGAATTCATTATGATCATTTGCCTGGTTATTCCTGGCAGTACGTCTGTCTCGCGAGTATAAAGGTCATTGCCTCTGACCCAAAATATATTGCTCCTGCTTCCCTCAAACACTTGATCATTTTCATCGATTAGAATGGCATCAAAACAGTTATTGTCTTTAGCGATTTGATATGCATCCAGACAGACATGATAGTTTGTCGTTTTAATGTGTGGGTCTTTTCTTTGTGCGGGAATCGTCATAACTGACACTCCATCATACATTTTGAGATCAAGATCAAGTGGCATCGTATAGATGATTACCTTTTCTGGAACCAATAATATTCTAGTCCTCTGATCTGGGTCTGGAAATTCTTTTATGACCTGTTCGATCATGGTCTCTATCTCCTCTCTTTGGAAATATGGTTTTAGGTCTATCGATTCAGATGACGAAAATAAACGATCCAAGTGTTGGGATAGAAATATTGGTTGATGCTCTCTTGTCCTAAAAGTCTCATAGAGGCCTGTTCCAAAACCAAAGATATTCGTACCGGGTTGAAGCTGATCTTCTTCGAATGTTTCCCATGAGCCATTTACCAGTGCTTTAATCATTTGAATTATTTGTGATTCTTCCTTCTGATTTTAATTGTTTATTTCTTTTCCACTCTGAGTATCCAAATCGAAAAGCTAAAGCACCTGGTAAAGTGAAAAAGAATGCGGTTAAAAAAATGTCAAATTGCATCCTAATTAGGGCTTCAAAAAAAATTACAATCCCCCAGATCATTGCGATCGTGCCACAGCCTATTGTGCTTCCGAAGATGGTCATCCGTTTGTTATAAAGTTTTTTGTTAATGGTCTCCCTAGGGGTATCAGCATCAATCTGTTCAGAGCTGGGGAGGTTTTCCATGTCTATCTCTTTAATTGCGTTATGAATTTTTGCAAGTTCTACGAGAGATGGTTTAATGTCGCTCATGTCTGAGATCTCATTGTGTTCAATAAGATATTTGATCAGAATACGATTGCCATCGAATTTCCATGTCCATTTTTCATTATCGACCAAAACACCACGGACCTCCTCATTGATCAATGCTCTTATCTTTTGCTCATCATTTCCCATCAGATCGAATTTTTTTGAGAAAATCTCGTCTGAGACAAAATTGATGTCATCCGGGTCGGGTGCGATATTATCCATGAACTCTGATGATTCTTCAACATTGCACTTGGGCATATCTAGATCGTTCGATCTATAGTATATCACACGGTAATCCTCATAATTGTTCTTTCCAACTCTTACTCTATCTCTTGAGACCATGATATAGGGTTCAGTATTATCATCGGTTGCGATGATATCCTGAATTCGAGGATGATTACCATCAAATAGAGACCCATAGAAATATTTCATCGCTGAATCAGGTTTTTTCTTTAGCTCTTTCGAACCACTCATTGATCTTAATAGATTTTTATAAGGTATGTAGTGGTCTTCAACGCGCTTGTTATAGATAAGCCAAGAGAAGTAGTTTAATTTTTTTTGTGGTGGAAATGTGCAATTGTCTATGCCTAACTCAGCTGCTATCTTATTTAGAATGTCATAGCGTTCAAGATCGGACTTGCTTAATTGTGATTTCAACCAGAATGCGACAGTGAACATTGCCAATGGTATGTGGGTGCATATGATCATTACGCCTAAAGTGATTAGGACCACATACGTAAGACTTTCTTCCATGTAAATCTCCTACCAGATGGTTATCTAACGAGTTGATTTTACAATCTGGATCAAAATAAAAACCAAGATTATTGTCTTTTTATCAAGCTTGATGTTTCCAATGAAAGAATATGGTAATTGTAGTAAAATCACAAGTCATATACTTAGAGATATTTAATCATTTATTTTGAATTGACCAATGTCATCTCCACAATTAGAAAAAACATATAATTCATCCTCGGTCGAAGACAAGTGGTATGACCACTGGCTCTCAAAAGACTATTTTTCTGCTGATTCTCTATCGGAAAAAGATCCTTACACGATCGTCATTCCTCCGCCCAATGTTACAGGGATGCTCACAGTTGGACATGTATTGAATAACACGATTCAAGACATTCTAATACGTAAGGCTCGAATGGAGGGAAAGGAGGCTTGTTGGATACCCGGGACTGATCATGCATCTATTGCAACGGAGTCAAAGGTAGTTGCAATGCTTGAAGAACAAGGCATCAACAAGAATGAACTCACGCGTGAGCAGTTTTTGGAGCATGCCTGGGAATGGAAGAAAAAATATGGTGGCATCATCATCAACCAATTAAAAAAACTTGGGTGTTCATGTGATTGGGAGAAAGAACGATTTACCATGGATGATGATTACACAAATGCAGTCCTGAGTGCTTTTGTAGAGTTATATGATAAGGGTCTCATATATAAAGGTCATCGATTGGTCAACTGGTGCCCAGTATCCAAGTCTGCTATCAGTGATGAAGAGGTCATTCACCAAGAAAAAAATGGTTCACTATGGTATTTCCGCTATCCTATCACCGATTCTGATAGATCTGTTGTTGTTGCAACAACTCGTCCTGAGACCATGCTTGGCGATACTGCGGTTGCTGTTCATCCAAAGGACAAACGCTATAAAGATCTCATTGGAGGTTCAATCACACTTCCCCTGGTTGGAAGAAAGATCCCGATCATCGCCGATGAATTTGTAGATCCAGAATTTGGAACTGGTTGTGTGAAGGTCACACCCGCACACGATCCAAATGATTTTGTGATGGGAGAACGCCATGGTCTTGATTTTATAAACATAATGAATGATGATGCTTCTCTCAATTCGAGTGTACCAAGAAAATATGAGGGTTTATCTCGTGAAGAAGCTAGAAAACAGGTTGTTGCAGATCTTAATTCGAAGGATCTGATACATAAAATAGAAGATTATGTCAATAAAGTGGGATATTCTGAAAGGGGTCATGTCCCTATTGAGTTTTATATGTCTGAGCAATGGTTCATGAAGATGACCGATCTTGCAAAGCCCGCCTTGGATGCGGTCCAACAGGGCAAGATATCATTCCACCCGCAGCATTGGACAAAGACCTATGACCACTGGATGGGAAACATAAAGGATTGGTGTATCAGTAGACAATTATGGTGGGGTCACCAGATACCGGTATGGTACCATAATGATGATAGAGATAAGATCCATGTTTCTGTGGATGGGCCAAGCGACCCAGAAAATTGGAGACGTGATCCGGATGTATTGGATACATGGGCAAGCTCTTGGCTATGGCCAATGGGAGTGCATTCATGGCCTAGCGAAAGTGATGAACTAAAAAAATTCTACCCCACCGATACCCTTGTAACAGGACCAGACATCATCTTTTTCTGGGTAGCAAGGATGATCATTACTGGTTATGAGTTCATGGGAGACCAACCATTTAAAGATGTATACTTCACATCCATACTAAGGGACGATACCGGCAAAAAACTAAGCAAGTCACTTGGAAACTCACCAGATCCAATTGAATTATTCAATGAATTCGGGACCGATGCGGTCAGATTTGGAATTATGCTAATGGCGCCTCAAGGCCTTGATGTACTTTTTGCAAAGGACAGGCTTGAGATTGGAAGAAATTTCATGAATAAATTATGGAATGCCTGCAGGTTCATTCAAATGAACCTTGATAATGATTCTGGTCATAACCAAGAACTAGATGGCTGTGATCTAGACCTATCAGACAAGTGGATCCTTAGTAGATTGTCAAAGATGGTCAGAGATTATAATGCTCAATTGGAGCGATTCCATTTTAACGAGGCAGCAAAAGTCCTATATGAATTTACTTGGAATGATTTTTGTGATTGGTATGTTGAAATTGCAAAGATAAGATTCTATGGTGATGATGAATCCAGATCAAACACAGCGAGGCTTGTCTCACTAAAATGCATCCGAACGGTGCTCACTCTTTTACATCCGTTCTCGCCTTTCATAACAGAGGAGCTATGGGCACATTTTAGGCCGGAGGGTTCAGCAGACCTGATAATCTCTCCCTGGATCAACAAAGAGGAATTACTTGATCCTGCAGCTGAAAAAGACATGGATATTCTTAAGGGGCTGATAACATCGATTCGATCTATTCGTAGTAGAATGAATGTTTCTCCTGGGAAACAGTCTGATCTCTTTATTCGTTGTAATGCTGAACAAACACAATTTTTAAATCTTCATATAGACCTCATAAGATCACTGGCCAGAGTTGAAAATATGTCAACGGGTAAAAATATTGAAAAACCCAGGCAGTCTGCCACAGCAGTTTCTGTTGGTATGGAAATATACATTCCGTTGGAAGGATTGGTAGATTTAGATGAGGAAAAGAAGAGGATGACAAAGCGTATGGAAGAAATAGACCGGCTACTTAAAGGAATAAACTCAAAATTATCTAATGAGAATTTTTTACAACGCGCTCCTGAGAATGTGATCGAAAAAGAAAGATCCAATCTCAATAAACTAAATGAAGAATTAGAAAAAATAACTTCAAATTTGGAAATGCTGAAATGAGACATGCCCTATACATACTATTAATCAGTTCATTAATATTTGCTCAATCATCAGATGCTGCTCTTACGATCTACAAGGATGGCACCGCACTCATTAAACAGCCTGTTGCCTGGTCAGTCCCCTCAGGCTACAGTTATGTTACTTGGGGTGACCTTCCCAATGGCATGCACCGAGACACACCCTTTCTTAACATGGATGGCGCTGATATCATATCACAGCGATTTAATGATAATGTTTTCTCTGGATCTGATTACTTCAACACACTAAAGGGAAAAGAAATTCAGGTCAAACCCAAAGAAGGAAAACTTGTAAGGGGAACACTGCTCGAAATAAGCTCAGGATCAGTTACCATATCACACCAATCCGGAATTATTTCCTTTAATAGAAGTGAGCTAGAATATATTGGAAATAAAAAGGCTGACATTTCCCAGCCCTCCTTCCATCCTTATCTGTCATGGGATATAAAATCCAAATCAGGTAAGGTCGTAGAAGGTGAGCTGGTCTATAAAACCAATAATTTTTCATGGAATACTGTATATCGATTAAAAATGATCAATGAGGAGAAAGGTGAACTTATTGCTGAGGCTGTTGTATCCAATAGTTCCAATATGGATTTTAAGAATGCCTTTTTAAAATTAGTTGAGGGGAATCTAAACAAGGTTAGAACAGTCCAGCCCCCAAGACCAGAACGAATGAATCGTGCTGTCTCAATGGCAGCAAAAAATGATGGTATGCCAATGATGGGAAAGGATGAATTAGGGGACTATCACATTTATTCCTTGAATGACACACATGACCTTGGGGCAAAGGAAAATATCACAGTTAGGATGTACGGGCCCTTGGATGTGGGATATGAAAAGAAATATGTTTTTGAGAATACTGAGCGTCGTCAGAAAGAAGAGCCACTAGAGGTTCAACTCACTATGGAGAACACAGAGTCAAATGGCCTAGGGATTTCTCTCCCCGGTGGCAAGGTAGAGATGTATTCATATAAGAAAGTAAATGGGTTGGAATATATAGGAGCTGATAAAATGGGGCAGGTGCCAAAGGGTCAATCCACTACCTTGACCTCAGGCCGTGCCTTTGACGTTACAGGCAACCGAAAGGTTCTGAATTATGATCGTCAACGCAAGAGCGAAGAGGCGGTCATTGAGATCAAAGTATCAAACGCACGAAATGAAGAGGTTAATGTCCTATTGGTCGAACATATCAATGGTGATTGGATCATTAAGGATGAATCTCTGAATTATCAGAAAAAAGATGCCTCGACAGTGCACTTCCCCTTATCTCTGAATGCAGGTGAAACAAAAAGTGTTTACTACACTTACCGAAAAGAGTGGAAATAAGTCTCTGAAAGGGTGAGATTTGAATCTTACTGATTCCATCTCCACAATAAAGGGAGTTGGCCCCCGCCGAGAGCAAGTATTCACTGACCTCGGGATTCACTGCATTAAGGATATACTTTATTATTTTCCAAGGCGCTACCTTGACCGTACGACTCTTACCTCAATACGTGAACTGAAAAAAGGAGACAGTGTCACACTTATCGCGCAGGTAGAGACATTTGGTGAAAAAAAGATCCGACGTGGTAGAATGTTCCAGATCATAGTATCTGATGGTACAGGACTTTTAACATTGAATTGGTTTAATGGGGTCCGTTATGTGAAAAATTTATTTAAGGTAGGGGATAAGATAGCGATAAATGGAAAGGTTGAATGGTATAATGGTTTTTCCATCACACATCCAGAATTTGAGAGGCTCATGGATGATGAAGACCCCATTAAAACAGGAACCGTAGTACCAGTTTATCCACTAAAACAAGAACTGAGGTCTTCAGGGTTAGATCAGAGAGGTCTTAGAAAAATACTTAAAAATATATTTTCTGAGTTAGATCCAATCCCAGAGATAATGCCAGAGGGAATACTGAAAAATAATGACCTGATCATTTTGGATAAGGCCTTACGTGAGATTCATTTCTCAAGTGACCTGAATGAACTTAGGTCTGCCACAAAAAGATTGAAATTTGATGAGCATTTTTTTCTACAACTTCTTCTAGCTTTAAGAAAGCGTTCGGTCCATTCACTTGGCGCAAAGAGATTGATAGATGTTGGCCCTTATTTTAGGCCCATATCTGAGACACTTGATTTTGAACTTACTAACGCACAAAAAAATGTTGTACAAGATGTTCACCTGGACATGAAAAACAATTACCCCATGAATCGTTTGATCCAAGGAGATGTGGGCTGTGGTAAGACGATAGTTGCGGTCCTCATTTCTGCGATAGCCGTGGGCAACAATGTACAGGTCGCTATCATGGCTCCAACAGAAATTCTTGCAAGGCAGCACCTTAATTCATTTAAAGAACAACTAGATAAGATAAACATCTCTTGTGCTCTATTAGTTGGTAAAATGAAAAAAACTGATAGAGATCCAATAATAGCAGGATTAAAAAATGGCAACATTTCTGTCATAATTGGTACTCATGCTTTGATACAAGATGATGTATCCTTTCAAGACCTTGGTCTTGTCATCATTGATGAACAACATAGGTTTGGTGTAAACCAACGTTTATCATTGTCAAAAAAGGGAAACAATCCTCATTCAATGGCAATGACGGCAACTCCCATACCTCGGACACTTGCTATCACATATCATGGTGATATGGATATTTCCATAATCGATGAATTACCTTCAGACCGTATTCCAATTATAACTAAAGTTGTGGAACCTAATAGATTAAATAAGGTGTATAAATTTATGAGAGATGAGGTTTCTGAAGGAAGGCAGTGCATCATTGTGTATCCTTTGGTTGAGGAATCAGAGAAGTCAGACCTCGCTGCCGCAGTTGAAGCACATGGTGAACTATCAAAGATTCAATTCTCCAATTTAAAAGTAGGTCTCATTCACGGCAGAATGAAAGTAGAGGAAAAGGATGATGTCATCAAAAAATTCGAGAATAATAAGATCAATGTTTTAGTGTCCACTACGGTTGTAGAGGTAGGGATAGATATTCCCAATGCTACAGTAATGTTGGTCGAACATGCAGAAAGATTTGGACTTACACAACTACACCAATTAAGAGGGCGTGTTGGTAGAGGTGCAAAAAAAAGTTATTGTATCTTGGTCAGGAGAAATATCACGGACGCGTCTATAAATAGGCTTTCAGTAATGGAAAAGACAAATGATGGTTTTATCATTGCAGATGAAGATCTAAAATTAAGAGGGCCTGGGGAATTCTTTGGTCTAAGGCAGTCGGGGTTTTTTCAATTTAAGATTGCTGATATGGTTTTAGATGGCCCTTTGTTAAGGCAGGCAAGGTCAGAGGCATTTACCCTGATAGATAATGACAAAGATCTGACCAATGAGTCAAATGAGAGACTGAAAAAATGGTTTATTGGTGATTATTCGCAGTATCTAGATAATATAAGACTATTATGATGAAACATTTCGTATGGTGTATAGTCGAATTAAATTCCCCGACTTTAAATCCATCATAAACAATCTTAATGGAGTGTGAATGAGGCAAGAGAGCCTTGATAAGGAAGAACGTCTATTTTTATATCTTGTGAGTACTTTCAAGACAAGTGCCAGGGTGGCAATGGGGCATATGGAAAATCCAGTGACCAATGAAACAGAGGTTAACCTGGAACAGGCATCTTACTATATTGATCTCTTGGACATGCTTCAGTCAAAGGCCGAAGGTAATATGTCAGAATATGAGGAACAAATGTTGATCAATACAGTTAGTGAACTGAGAATGGAATTTATTAAAAAGAAGCCACCTGAGGTCTTTGATAAAAAATTGACCAAAGATATACCCACTGGCTCATTGGAGAAAGAATAATGATCTCTCCTGATTACATTCGCACTAACCGCCTGCTTGCTTTTATTATCTTGGGGATCTCATTTTTGGTCTATTATGATACCATGGCCCCCTCAGTGTCCTACTGGGACTGTGGCGAATTTATTGCTGTGGCATATACTCTTGGAGTCCCCCATCCACCAGGGAGCCCCTTATTTCTACTTTTAGGTAGGATAGCATCGATGCTCCCCATTAGTGAGGACATAGCATTCAGGGTCAATATTCTATCTCCATTATCAAGTGCCTTTGCGGTATTTTTTCTTTACCTTATCATCGTACAGATTGTCAACCATTGGCGAGGAAAGATAGAATCAAAACGGGATGCTTTGATAGCCTTCGGTGCCGCGGTTGTTGGCTCTCTTACATTTGCATTTACAGATAGTCATTGGTTCAATGCTGTAGAGGCAGAAGTATATTCATTTAGTACCTTTTTTACTGCCATTGTTGTTTGGCTCATTCTATTATGGAGTGAAAAAGCAGACGAAAAAGGCCATGAGAGATACATTCTTATCATTGCCTATATGATCGGTCTGGCTACAGGCTTACATTTATTGAATCTATTGACCCTTCCTTTTGTTGCTCTTGTCATCTATTTCAGAAAATATAGGTTTGAGTGGTCTACCTTTGGATTAACCATGGCTATCACCGCAGTTGTCTTTTTTATTATCCATAATATTATCATAAAGGGCATGCCAAAAATAGCGGATGCCATTGGAGTGTTACCAACGGGTTTTCTAGTTTTTGCGATATTTGGTGCAATGGTATGGGCGATCTCCAATCAGAAAAAACTTATGTCTGTTGCTCTAACCTCAATGGTCCTTGTTCTCATAGGGTACTCCACCTATGCATTAATATTTATTCGTTCAAACCAAAATCCAGGTATTGATGAAAATGATCCTGAGACAGTGGAGGCATTTATCTCATATCTAGAGCGTGAGCAATATGGTGATGTTGGGATATTGCCTAGACGCTTCAATGGTATTCCTCCTATTCATGAGGTAGTTGGCTATCCCGAAGGTCCGGGCAGAGCATTTTCTTCTTCACAAAAAAGAACCTATGGCAGGCATCAATCATCTAAACAGTGGGATTACTTCTGGGACTATCAAATACGAAAAATGTATAACCGGTATTTTCTCTGGCAGTTTGCAGGTAGAGGTCCTGCATCAGATCCGAGTGTCATAAATATGGGTGCAAAAAGCAGTGAGGATGGGATTGATCTTACTCAATTTGGACTTCCTCTAGCATTCATACTTGGGATCATTGGAATGTTCTACCACGCCTATCGTGATGAGAGAATGGCCTTTTCCATTATGTCATTATTTATTATGACCGGATATGCCCTTATCATATATCTTAATCAAGACGATCCTCAGCCAAGAGAGAGAGACTATTCATATGTAGGTAGTTTCTTTGCCTTTTCAGTGTGGATAGGAGTAGGAGTTGCTGCAATCAGTGAGTGGATATCCAAGTATGTAAAAGACTCAGAATTGAGCAAGAGATTGATCGTTCTTGTGCTGATAATGCAGATCATATTTGTCCCAAGTATGATGGCGAGTGCCAATTATCACTCGCATGATCGTTCTGGTAACTTTGTCGCATGGGACTATAGTTATAATATCCTCCAGTCCTGTGAACCGAATGGTGTGATCTTTACCAATGGAGATAATGATACCTTTCCACTTTGGTATCTTCAAGAGGTTGAGAATGTCAGGACAGATGTGGCGGTAGTAAACCTTAGTCTTCTCAATACCCCTTGGTATATCAAACAATGGCGAGATAAACGTCCAAAAGAAACGCAATTCATATCACTCAGTGATAGAAAGATCGATCAGTTGACCTCCAGTCTACAGCGTTGGGAAAAGCAAAAGGTCAAAGTTCCGGTTTATAATGATCCAAAGAATAAAAAAGGATACATAGAATGGGAGATGAGGCCAACATATCAGGGTCAAGCTCTTAGGGTCCAAGATATGATGATAATGCGAATAATCAACGATGCTGCTTGGAGAATACCAATTTATTTTGCTGTAACGGTCTCTCAACAAAATCGTATAGGGCTTGATAAATTTCTTGATATGCAAGGCCTGACATTTCAATTGAAAAGCCATAGAACATCACCAGTTGATACTGATAAGATGTATGAAAATTTGATGAGAGATGTAGGCACCAAAGAATGGTCAACAAATTTTGACCAAGATGATTTTTATAATAATATGATCGATCCATCAAGATCAGATCGAGGTCAGGCTGTGTTTAATGATACAGAGGAAGAAAAGAGCCAGGGTTGGTCCAAGGAATATCAGCCAGGATATATGTTTAGAAATCTTGGGAATGAAGCGATCTATTTCAATAAACAGACCAAGCGACTCCTGCAGAATTACAGAAGTGCCTATGTCCAATTGGCATTCACCTTCTATATGGATTATCAGAATCAGTTAAAAAAGAAGAAGGATGGTTCAGAGAAAAAATTGGCAGAATTAAAAGAGAAGATCATTCATACCCTTGATAAGATGGAAGAAAAGATTCCAGAGAATACCATCCCTATTCAGTCTGAGGATCTTCATTATCAAGTAGCTCGAATATATGGTGACCTAGGTGAATTGGCCTCGATGAGAGACATTATACAAACTCTATTGGACCGTGAAGGTGGAAAACCGCTTAATCGCGTTGATTACGCCAACACTTTCTACAGAGACTTAAATGATACGGACAAGGCCATAGAGACATTGGAGAAAATGAGGACTGATTTCTTGCAGATGGAAATAATGGTTAGGGCCCAGGGATATAATAGAAATACAATGAAGAAAGGGAAATGGTCTCGCTGGGAAAAAGCATACCCAGAGATAGTCTCATCACTCGTATTCATATATAGAGAGACCAATAGATTAGCAGATGCTGAGGTTATATTATCTGAATGGGTAAATCGAAATCCAAAAGATGATAACGCAAGAAAGATATTGGATGAGGTTCGCTCCGGCGGATAAGATATTCAGGTCTCCATGACCAAAGACCCACCTAAAGTTTCAATAATCATTCCTCATTGGAATGGAATTGAAATACTGTCAGAGTGCATAGGCTCATTGAAGAAGACACGCTTTGATTCCTATGAGATCATAGTATGCGATAATGCCTCAACAGATGGCAGCCAGAATTGGATAAAAGAGAATCATCCAATGGTCACTTTGTTAGAGAATGACCGCAATTATGGGTATGCAGGTGGATGCAATAGAGGTGCGGAAATTGCGAATGGTGATTACCTTGTCTTTTTAAATAATGATACAATTCAAGATTCAGACTGGCTGGGTCATTTAGTTAAATGTATTGAGGGGAAGGATGAGATTGCTGCCGTACAGCCTAAGATTTTAAACTATTTTGATAGAACGATCTTTGATTATGCAGGAGGTTCTGGGGGGCATATGGACATATTCTGCTATCCATTTGCAAGAGGGCGATTATTTCTAGAACAGGAAAAAGATAATGGGCAATATGATGATGCCGCCCCTTGCTTTTGGGCATCAGGAACCTCAATGATGGTCAAAAAGGATCTTTTTATAAAGGCCGGGAAGTTTGATGAGGTATTTTTTGCACATATGGAAGAGATCGATCTCTGTTGGCGTCTTCAGGCAATGGGATATCAAGTATGGGTAGAACCAGAATCTAGAGTTTTGCATAAGAATGCAGTTTCATTGCCTATGCATAGTCATCGCAAATATTATCTAAATCATCGTAATAGTCTATTGATGATATTCTCAAATTATTCTATACCAAATTCATTTTATCTTGGAACGATACGGATCATGCTTGAGTTTATTGCAATGGCATATGCCACCATCAAACTTGACTTCAATCATGTTTCGGGCATTATCAGATCTTTGTTCTGGGTAGCATTACATCCATTTACCATAATAGGTAGACGAAAACGTTTTATGGCGATTAGGAAACTAAGCGATAGAGATATTTTGAAAAAACTTTGTCGAAAGCCAATTGTATTGGTCCACTTTCTTGCAGGAAAGAATACCTATTTTGATATGGTCTCCAAGGTGGATTGATATATATCGCGTCGATCTGGATCTAGTTCTTTCATATCTTTGAGTAACTCTCTTTGCCCGAGCATAGATAAGATCTTGGCGATCTTCTTTGAATGGATCTTTAAAAAATATTGTGTATGATTGTCTCTGCCAACATCTCTATATGATTGGTCAATTCCATTTATCATTGTATTCATCTCTTCTAATACAGCGTCCATCTCTCCATTTTTAAAGAGGTCCATTGCTATATACCATGCAAGCCGTGTCTTTCTAAGACCATTATTTCTATTAAGGTTATCTACGAGTGTTGTTCGCGATCCCCAGCCTTTCTTATAGTCAGACGATGAACCTCGTAATGCTATATCTCTGGCAAGTTCAAAAGAGCTGTTCCCACCGTTTAGCTCATAGGTGTCTATTTCACCTGCCAGTATGAGGTGAGCATAATATGCAAAAAATCCTGTCAATGGCTCGAAGAGTACAGGGTCATAGTATAGACTACTTCCAGAGTTATAATAAAATTGGACACTTTTATCAAAATATCTCAGGTCTCCTCCATTGGAAAAAAGAGCCTGGCAGTTATAGATCGATTCATTTCCCTTTTCTGTGACTCCCTCAAATATGATCTGAACATACAATGGAATCGAGAGGTCACTATAGTTATCATCCCAGGTTGTATTTAGGTAGAACCTTTTGATATCGCTATTTAGATTGATTATCTCTTGTCTCTGATCACTCCTTAACAATCGATCATCGATAGTAACATCTACAGAAGAGAATTGTGCGAGTGCAATGTTGACAGATAGGGAAACAAGATAAATAGAGAGTATGATTCTACTGGCCACAACTAGAAATTGATAAAAAAGGCTTTTATCTACAAGGTGTTTGTATGTGATGAATCTGGGTAATTTAGGGTATGGCAAATATCAAAGAAATATTGAATTCTTCTAAATATGATTCAATTAAAGTTGTTCTCAACAAAGCAGGTAATTTGGGTGATAGTGAAGGCATTGATGTTTATGTGGTAGGTGGCTTTGTTAGAGATCTTTTGATGGGAAATACTATCAATGACATAGATATTATGACAATTGGTGAAGGTATTCCATTTGCGAAAAAATTGGCTTATGAGTTGGGTCACAAAAAAATTGTGCCTTTCAAAAAATTTGGGACTGCGCTCATTCCAAGAAAAGATCTGCAAATTGAGGTGGCAACCGCACGAAAGGAATCATACACAGATGATTCAAGAAAACCATCTGAGATAACCTATACTGATCTAGAAGGTGATCTATTGCGAAGGGATTTTACCATAAATGCAATGGCCATGAATATTGGTCCATCTCGTTTTGGGGAACTGACAGACCCATTTGGAGGCATATCAGATATAGAGAAAAAAATAATTAAAACACCACTGAGCCCGGATGAAACATTCTCTGAAGATCCACTAAGAATGATGCGAGCAGCATATTTCGCATCTAAACTAGGTTTTGATATTGAGAATGATTGTCGTAGATCCATAAAAGAACAGGCCTCTAGGATTTCCATTGTATCAAGCGAGAGAGTAAGAGATGAATTCATTAAGATATTAAATACAATTAAGCCATCTATCGGACTGATAATTCTTCAAAAGACAGGGTTAATGGAATTGGTCTTTCCTGAAATTCATAAAATGTACGGGATGGACCAGACATCAGAGTGGCATCACAAGGATATTTTTGCACACACACTACAGGTGTTGGACAATGCAGCACAATTATCAGAAAAGATGGAACTAAGATTTGCAGCACTTGTTCACGATATTGCAAAGCCAATTACAAGAAAAATAGATAAGAAAAAAGGTTATACTTTCCATGGGCATGATGCAATAGGTGAAAAGATGATAGATGTAGTAGCCGAAAGAATGAAACTCTCAAATGACCTAAAGCATTATTTAAAAAAATTAACTCTTTTACATCTTCGTCCAATTGCATTGGTCAAAGATATTGTAACCGACTCTGCAGTTAGGCGACTGATGGTCGCGGCGGGAGAGAATCTTGATGATCTAATGATACTATGTAGGGCAGACATCACCACAAAAAATCCCAAGAGAGTGAAGCAGTATATGAAGAATTTTCAGAAGGTGGAAGAAAAGATGGCGAATGTGGTAGAGAGAGATGCAATGGTGGCGTTTCAGTCACCTGTTCGTGGTGAAGAGATCATGTCTGTTTGTGGTCTGAATGAGGGGCGTACCATTGGGGTAATAAAAAAATCAATTGAGGAAGCAATACTTGAAGGAGAAATACAAAACACATATGATGCTGCCATGGAGTATTTGATCAAGATAAAAGATGATTACTCATAGAATCATTTTTTTCTTGTATTCAAGACCGATCAGCAAATAATTCTTGCAACTTTTAAGGTTAAATTTTGTATATAAAAAATGAATTTTAATACTGTACTAATATATATTTTTCTATTTCTAAACATCATTGAGGCCCAGGGCTATACTCTTGATGATTGCATCCAGATTGCGATTGATGAAAAGAAAACGGTCTTATCTGCAGAAATCGGTGTTGTTTCTGCATCAAAAGGAGTAAAGGCCTCATATAGTGGGATTCTACCATCCATTCA